>NZ_JBEXWC010000028.1:0-96480 GCF_040629635.1 Streptomyces sp. NPDC005898
ATTCTTCGCCCAGCCGCAGCAACCCCGGTCCACAAACCGGGGCCACCCCCGGCGATCCGTCCACGGGGTGCCCACCTGTCTCTGACCTGTTCCGTACCGGTGCCCGGGACGCGGAGTGCCGAGGCGCACAGGGTCCCTGGGGCGGCCGTCCACATGTACGCCTGGGTCCAGCGGGACGACACCCGGGACCATGCCGATGACGACGGCTACCGAGTCGGCGGGCAGGAGCGGCACGAACTGCGGCCGGATCGCCCCGTGACCGCGTGAGATCCGCTGCCGGTGTCCACAGGTGTGAGGAGTCGGGAGGGGGGTACCCCCCAGCAGCAAAGATCATGGTCCACTGATGCGTCGACGCGGACCCTGAAAGCGCCATACGGAGGAAGTCGCGGGTGTTCTCGGTGCAGGTCACGCATGAGGCGCGGGGTGCGGTGTTCGTGCTGCGCGGAGAGCTCGACTTCGAAAGCGTGGTGCAGCTCCAGGAGGCCAGTGCCCAGGAGCTGGCCGGGAGCCGGGACACGGGACCGGTGGTGGCCGACTGCACCCATCTGACGTTCTGTGACTCCTCCGGCATCGGCGCTCTGCTGCGGCTCTTCCAGGGCCTGGCGGCGCAGCAGCGGGTGCTGCGCGTGGCCGCCGTGCCCGGCCCGGTGGCCCGGCTGCTGTCCTTGACGGGGCTGGACCAGGTCTTCGGCGTGTACGCCGACGTCGAGCAGGCCCTGGCCGTGGACAACGCCCGAGGTGACATCGCCCGAGGTGACCTCGCGGATGCCGGCCCGGACGGTCCGGCACGGCCGAAGGAGAGGCAGAACATATGACGCGCGTACCGGGGCAGCACGCCTCACCCTATGCCGCGACGGCAGATGCGCGCGCCGCGGCCCCCACGGACGCGGACCACGATCTGCGGGCGCTGTTCGGGCACTCCTCGGCCGTGTTCGCCTCCCTGGCCGGGCCCGCGCACATGCTGGAGAGCGCGAACGAGGCCTTCTTCGCGGCGATCGGCGGCCCCGAGCGCACCCGTACCGGAGTGCCGCTGGCCCAGCTGATGCCGGAACTCGTCGAGCAGGGCTTCATCGGACTCCTGGACCGGGTCTACCGCACCGGCGTGCTCTGCACCCGGCGGGAGGCCCGGGTGGTGCTGGGCGTGGGCGCGAAGGCGCGCGAGGCGTTCTTCGACTTCAGCTACGAGCCCCGTGTGGACGTCGGCGGCAACGTCCTGGGCGTACGCGTGATCGGGGTGGAGACCACCCAGGTCATGCAGGCGCAGCGGCTGACGGCCGAGCACCGGGTGCTGCTGGAGCAGATCGCCCGCCAGGCACCCCTGCCCGAGGTGCTGGAGGGCATGGCGCGTGCCATCGAGGACCTGGCGCCCGAGGAGGTGCTGGTCTCGGTCCTGCTCGCCGACTCCGACGGCCGCCACCTGCGCCACGGCGCCGCCCCGAGCCTGCCCGACTTCTACAACGAGGCCATCGACGGCATCGCCACCGGCGAGGGAGTGGGCTCGTGCGGCACCGCCGCCCACCGCCGAAAACCGGTGATCGTCGCCGACATCGCCACGGACCCGTTCTGGGACGACTTCCGCGATCTGGCCGGCAAGGCCGACGTGGCCGCCTGCTGGTCCACCCCGATCCTGGCCCGCGACGGCTCGCTGCTGGGGACCTTCGCGATGTACCACCGCGTCCCGCGCGCCCCGCAGGAGGCCGACCTGGCACTCGCCCGGGTCTTCGCCGGCACCGCCGCCCTGGCGATCGAACGCCATCAGGCCGAACAGGCACGCATGCGGGCCGAGGCCCGCGAGAAGGCCGCCCGCGGCGACCTCGCCTTCCTGCTGAACGCCAGCACCGCCCTGTCCTACGGCCTGGACGCCGCCCAGACCTTCCAGCGCCTGGCCGCCTCCTGCGTGCCGCGCCTGGCCCCGGTGTGCGCCGTGGACGTCATCGAGGCCGGGAGAGTGCGCCGCGTCGCCACCGCCGCCCCCACACCGGACGAGCAGGCCCTGCTGGCCTCGCACATTCCCGTCTACGATGCCGCCGACGACGCCGTCGCCCGCGTCCTGGCCTCCGGTGCCAGCGAAGTCGCCCGCCGCACGCCCACCGGGCCCGGCCCCTGGCACGACCTGGGTGTCACCGGCTACCTGTGCGTCCCTCTCCTGGACCGGGGCAGCGCGTTCGGCGCCGTGACCCTGCTGTCCACCGGCGAGCACACCTTCGACGGGCACACCGTCGCCCTGGCCGAGGAACTCGCCTCCCGCGCCGCTCTCGCCGCCCGCAACGCTCGCCAGTACACCCACCGGGCCACCCTCGCCCGCGATCTGCAGGCCGGCCTCCTCCTGCCCGACCTGCCCCAGGTGCCCGGCGCCGAGGTGGCCACCTACTACCGCCCCGCGGGCGAGGGCCTCGACATCGGCGGCGACTTCTACGACGTCTTCCCCCTGGACGACGGCCGCTGGGCGTTCCTGCTCGGCGACGTCTGCGGGCGCGGCGCCATCGCCGCCACGACCACCGCGCTGGTCCGCCACACCGCCCGCGCCGTCGCGCCCCTGCTGTCCGGGCCCAAGGCCGTCGTCGAGGCCGTCAACCGCGCCCTGGTCAACCGGCCCGCCGGGCACGGCACCGGCTTCGTCACCCTTGTCTACGGCCAGCTCACCCCCACCCCCGCGGGCCTGGACGTCGAACTCGTCCGCGCCGGCCACACCTTCCCCCTCCATGTGGCCGCCGACCGCGCCGTCCACCCCGTCGACGCGCCCGGCCTGCTGCTCGGCGTCGGCCCCCACACCCACCTCACGCCCCATCACCTGCGGCTGCGCCCCCACGAGAGCCTGGTGCTCTACACCGACGGCATCACCGAAGCACGCTGCCGCGGCGACGAACTGTTCGGCGAGGAGCGCCTCACCGAAGCGGTGGCCGGCGCACCGGCCCGGCCCGCGGCCCAGCACCTGATCGACGCCGTCACCCGGACCGTGCACGCCTTCACCGGCGGCCAGGACATCGACGACGACCAGGCCATCCTGGTCCTGACCGCCACCGGGCCCGGCCGGCCCGAGCAGCCTCCCGCGAACGTCGGGAGTTAGCGGGGCAGCGCTCTCGTCGAACGGATGGTGTGGTCAAGCCGGGGCGGAGACTTTTTCCAGCCGTGCCATCGCTTCGGGGGGCAGGCGGAGATCGTCGGAGCCCAGGATGTCGGTCAGGTGCCCCAGGGTGCGAGGGCCGATGACGACGGAGGTGACGTGTTCGCGTTGCAGCAGCCAGGCGACGGCGACCGCCGCCGGAGGCGTCCCGAGGTCGGCTGCGACGTCCGAGACCACCTGGGCGATGTCGAACTTGCGTTCCGTCAGGAGAGTAGTGGCCCAATACCGCCCCAGCCGCTCGGACCGCGCCGTCACTCGACCCAGACGGCTGTCCTGCGCGGCCCCTGTCGCCCCGACGCCCCGCTGATATCGCCCCACCAGGACGCCTGCCCCCAGCGGGCTCCAGGTCAGTGTGCCCGTGCCGTGGCGCGCGCCGACGGGCAGGATTTCCGATTCAGGCTCTCTGGCCGCGAGTGAGTACTGGAGCTGGTGGCTGATGAAGGGGGTGCCGCCGACTCGCTCGGCGGCCCACTGCGCCTCGACGAGCTGCGCGGCGCTGTAGTTGGAACAGCCGATGTAGCGAACCTTCCCGGAGCGGACGAACATGTCCAGCGTCGCCATGATCTCCTCGTGCGGAGTGTCCGGGTCCGGCAGGTGACACTGGTAGAGGTCCACGTATTCGGTGTCCAGCCGGCGCAGACTCGCCTCCAGCGCCCGGGTGAGGTGGGCCCGGGACAGTCCGCGGTCGTTCGGGCCCGCTCCCTGGGGCTGGCCGGCCTTGGTCGCCAGCACCACCGCGTCACGGCGTCGCTTGAGCACCGAGCCGAGGATCTCCTCGGCCTGGCCGTCGTTGTACTTGTCCGCAGTGTCGATCAGGTTGTGGCCCGCGTCGAGGAAGGCCCCGACCATCCGGTCCGCCTCGTCCGGCGAGCAGATCATCGTCCCGCCCGACGCCCCGAAGTTCATCGTGCCCAGCGTGAGGGGGGACACCCTCAGCCCCGACCTGCCCAGCGTGCTGTATCGCACCTCTCCCCTTCCCCGCACATTGGTGTCATCGCGCTCCGTCGTGCCCTTGGCCGCGCGGCGCCGCACTCCTGGCGCGACGCCGCGGGTCGTTCAGGCGGTGGGGGTACCGAAGTGCACCGACAGTCCGCAACGGACCCAGGTGTCCGACTTGTTGCGGCACACCTGGTGGTGATGGCCGGGGCTGATGCGCAGCAGCGCCACGTGTCCCTGGAGCGGGTAGGCGACCTCGGCGGCGCCGCTCTGTGACTCCACCACGAGTTCCCCGCCGTCGCCCGGCGTCCAGCCGTCGGCCAGGAAGAAGATCACGGCGAAGTGGCGGTCGTCGAAAGTGTCCGTGTGCCGTCGCAGGTAGTGGCCCTCGCTGTAGCGAGCCATGTCGACGCCCTTGACGGTGAGCGGGGCGCCGTAGGCGTCACTCAGCGCGGAAGCCACCTCGGGGCTCTCCATGGCCGAGATCAACGCGCGCACCGCGTAGGCGTCCGCCGGCAGTCTGCGCAGGCAGTCGTTGTGGGAGAAGTGCTGCTCCGGCGGTGCCGCCGCGAACTCCTCGTCGCTGCACATGCGCACCGACTCGTCGGGCAGGATCAGCCACTTCTCCAGCGTCCATGCTTCCTGCTGCTGCATCCCGCGATGGAAGTAGGCAGCCTCTTCCGGTGACAGCAGCGGGAGGGTGGTGAGCACGGCCGGGCCGCCGGGCCGCAGCTCCTCGACGGCCCCACGCATGGCGTCGCCCGTCAGCAGGTCGACGACCCGCCGGCGATACGCCACGGCCTCCGCCTTCAGGGGGTCGGTGGTGTGCTGCACGGTGGTGGACATCTCGGGTCCTTCCTCTAGGCAGGTCGGGGAGAGGGAGCGAGGCCGCGGTGTCACGCGCGGTTCATCGGGGCCTGACGACCCGCCCCTCGTCCCATATGGGCTCGGCGGACTCGTAGAGGCGGCCATCGGAACCGAACACCACGAACTTGTCGAACTGCCGCGCGAACCAGCGGTCGTGGGTGATGGCCAGGACGGTGCCGTCGAATGCGCGGAGGCCCGCCTCCAGTGCCTCCGCGGACACCAGGTCCAGGTTGTCGGTCGGCTCGTCCAGCAGCAGCAAGGTGCAGCCCGAGAGCTCCAGCAGCAGAATCTGGAAGCGAGCCTGCTGGCCTCCGGAGAGCGACTCGAAGCGCTGGTCCGCGGCGCCGTCCAGCTCGTACTGGCGCAGCGCCCCGATGGCGGACCCGCGGTCCATGCCCTGGCGACCGCCCTCGCCCCGGTGCAGGAACTCGACCAAGGTACGTCCGAGGAGTTCGGGCTGCTCATTCGTCTGCGCGAACCAGCCCGGCACGACGCGGGCGCCGAGCCGGACGACCCCGGTGTGGTCCACCTGCTGACCTGCGAGCAGACGCAGGAAGTGCGACTTGCCCGACCCGTTCGAACCGAGGACGGCGACTCGCTCGCCGTAGTCCACGGCCAGGTCGAAGGGTTTCATCAAGCCGGTCAGCTCCAGCCCCTCACAGATCAGCGCGCGCACTCCGGTGCGGCCGCCACGAAGCCGCATACGGACTTTCTGCTCGACGACCAGTTCCGGGGGGCGCGGCCTTTTCTCGAAGCGGGCCAGCCGGGTCTCGGTCGCCGCGAGCTTCGAGGCCATGGCCGGGCTGGACTTGGTCTGCTCGCGCAGGGTGAAGACGAGTTGCCGCAGGCGTTCGTGCTCCTCGTCCCAACGTCGGTGCAGCTCGGCGATGCGCTCCAGCCGGCCCCGGCGCGCCTCCGGGTACGTCGACCAGGTGGTGGCGCTGTCCGGGCCACCGTGCACCCAGGCGCCATGTGCCTCGAGAGTGATCAGACGGGTGGCCGTGTTGGCGATCAGCTCCCGGTCGTGACTGATGAGCAGCACCGTCTTGGACGTGCTCGCCAGTTCGGACTCCAGCCACCGTTTGCCCGGCACATCGAGGTAGTTGTCCGGCTCGTCGAGCAGCAGCACACCGTGCGGGCCGCGCAGCAGCACCTCCAGTGCCAGGCGCTTCTGTTCGCCGCCGGACAGCTCGGCCACCTTCCGGTACTGGCAGCGTTCGAAAGGGATGCCGAGCGCTTGCGTGGTGCACACGTCCCACAGCGTCTCGGCCTCGTAGCCGCCGACGTCCCCCCAATCGGCCAGGGCCTGGGCGTAGGCCATCTGCGTGGGTTCGTCGTCGCGCTCCATCATGGCCAGTTCGGCTCGGGCGACCGCCCGGCCCGCGGTGCGGACGTCCGGAGCGGAGAGATCCAACAGCAGGTCGCGGAGCTCCGTCTCGTCCCGCACCGACCCGATGAACTGTCGCATGACACCGAGGCCGCCCGCGCTCGTGACGGTGCCCTCGGCGGGCTTGAGGTCGCCGGCGATCATGCGCAACAAGGTGGTCTTGCCGGTGCCGTTCGCACCGATGAGGGCGGTTTTGCTGCCCTCGCCGACGCGGAAAGAGACGTCGTGGAAGAGCACCCTGCCGTCGGACAGCGTGCAGCTCACATCGCGTACATCGATGAATGCCATGTCAGAGTTCCTCACCGACGGTTGTGATGGGGGCGGGGGCGGGCCGGTCGGGCTCCGCGGGGGCGGCCACTTGGCGCAGCCGGTGCACTCCGGTGAAGACGAGCCACAGGCAGCTGGTGCCCACGCCGACCGAGGCGAGGAGCATGGTGCCGCCGAGGCCGAGACCCAGTGCGACCAGCCCGGGGGCGAGCAGCGCGCCGATCGGCTCCACGCCGAAACTGACGAACTTGATGATGGAGGTGGCGCGACCCAGGTAGGCGTGCGGCACGAGGGCCTGCTTGACCGACTCGCTGAGGATGAGATTGACCACGACCGCCCCCGACCACACGGCTCCGGACAGGGCGACGAGGACGGCGCCGGGCACCGTACCCACTTGCCCGGCCAACGGCACCAGGACCGCGGCGCCACCGGGCAGAGCGTAGGCGACGGCGAGAACAGGGCCGTAGCCGAAGCGATGCGCGAGCCGCGCGCTGATGGCGGCGCCGACCAGCCCGGCCACCCCGCTGGCCACGCTGAGCAGACCGATCAGGAGGGGACTGAATCCGAGCGAGCGAACCAGGAACAGGATGTAGAGGGCGAAGAACATGGCCGTGAAGAAGTTGAAGTGGGCCGCGGCGAGAACCAGCGGACGCTGTACCCGGTCGCGCAGGACCGTCCGCAGTCCGTGCCGGATCGCCTGCCAGTGGTTGTCCTCTTCATGTTCGTGCTCGTGGGTCTTGCTGACGCTGCGGGGCGCGCCGGTCAACGCGAGGGTGCTGGCGAGGTAGCTGAGCGCGTCCACGGCCACGGCCAGGGGCGCGCCGAGCAGCTGGATGAGCAGCCCGGCGACGCCGGGGCCGGCGGTCTCGGCGACCGAAACACTGCTCTGCATCCAGGAGTTGGCCGGAATCAGGCGGTCCTTGCCGACGAGCGCCGGGATGTAGGACGCCATCGCGCTGTCGAAGAGCAGCGAGAGGGCACCCGCGCCGAAGGCCACCACCAGCAGCAACGGCAGGTTCAGTCCGCCCAGGAGCCAGGCGAGCGGTACCGCGGCCAGCAGGAGGCAGCGCAGGAGATTCGCGACGATCATCGTGCCGCGTTGTTCCCAGCGGTCGGCCCACACGCCGATCGACGGCCCGAGCAGGAGCACGGCCAGCGAGCCACAGGCGTTGAGCAACCCCATGTCGAAGGCGTCCGCGTCCAGGGAGATCACGGCCACCAGGGGCAGAGCGAAGAAAGTGATCTGAGTTCCCACCAGGGAAATCGACTCACCGGCCCAGATCCGGTGGAAGCCCGTACCCGCTAGGGAGGACCGGCGCATAAATAGTTCCTTTGAGTTCATGTGCGCAACGCCACCGACGCTGCCCCGACCGTCCAGCAGTAGTCCTCAGTCGTGCATCTCGACTGCCAGGTCGAAGAGTTCACCCTGCACAGCCCGCACGAAAGGATAGTCGCCGCGAGCCAGCCGGCTCGCGTCCGCGAGTCGCCGTTCCGGCCAGTCGTCCCCGCCGCAGGGCCATCGCAGCTCGAGGCGGTTGACGCCGTCCTGCAGCACCCCCGGGCCCACCGACAGGTCGGCGGAGGTCCAGGAGGCGACGGACGGAAGATCACCGAGGTGATGTCCGTTGACGACCACCGTCACCGGGTCACCTTGGCGGATCGCCGCGGGGACCCGGTACGTCAGGCGCACGGTCGCCGTGCCGGCCGCCGCGCGGAATCCGAGGTGCGTGACCGGGCCGAACCCCTGGAAGAAGGCTCGCTCCGGACGGTGGTCCACGGACTGGAAGGCGCCGTCGATCAGGCCCTGCTCCGCTGTGCGCAGCACGTCGACGGTGCCGCCGACGGCGCGGCCCCGCGGTACGAGGGTGTCCTGGCGGCCGACCACCTCGCGCAACGCCTGCTGAAGGCTCCACATACCGAGTGTCTCGGCGGACCGGGACAGCATCGGGGCGAGGTAGCGGGCGGCGTGCGGGCGGGCGGTCAGCTCCGGCACGGCCGCCGAGGCCCACACCGGCCCGGTGCTCTCCAGCAGTCGGAGCAGGGACGTGGCGAAGATCCGGCCTTCGGGCACCGTGACGGCGCCGGCGACCAGCGACACGACTCGGTCGTCCCGCTGGGCGTAGTAGCTGTTGTGGATCGCCGCGAGGAGGTCGCCGATCGCGCGGTCGGGGGCCGACAGGGTCTCCTGCGGCGCGGTGCGCCCCGGGGCGTGTCCGGCGATGACGTCGGCGACCGCGGCCGCCGTCGTCTCGATGCCGGTCGAGCTGAGGTGGCAGTAGTCGAGGAAATGGGCCGTGTCGGGCAACCCGTCGTCCGCGCGCAGCAGTTCGGCGAGGTCCACGGTGCGAAAGCCGCGTCGCGCGGCGCCCTCGACGAGGGCGGTACGCACGCCCGAGGTGATCCGCGGGGTGTGGGTGGCGAGGAGGCCGCAGACGGCGTCACGGGCGTCGAGCAGGGCGGCACGCGCACCTCGCGGGTCGTCGGCGCGGCCCGCGGCACGGGCCCGCAGGTATCCGGTGACGGGACTGGTACCGGCGTCGAGCCGGGCCATCGCCGCGGTGACGGTCAGGACCCGTTCGTCGTCCCCGGCGTCGAAGGCCGCCTCTGCCTCGGACCGCAGCTCGGACCAGGTGAGGAGGTCCTTCGCCGGCAGCGGGGGCAGTTCGAGCTCGGGATCGTGGACCCAGTCCCGGAGATTGAACTCGGGGATGACGACGACCACTTCACTGCCGCACGCCCGGGCCGTTCGGGACAGGCGGTCGAGGAGCTGTTCGATGCCGGGCGCGACGATCCGGTCCAGGTAGGCGCGGCGCATCGCGAGGTAGTCGCCGACGCGCAGCGCTTCGGCCAGCAGGTCCAGGTGGGCCGGGGTATGACGGGAACGGACCCAGTTGTTCCCGGCGTAGACGACGATGACCTCTGGTTCCGCCTGCGGGAGCTGGTGCAGGGTCTGTGCCAGATCGCGCAGGTCGGCGCCCGTGTGCGCGAGATCCACGACCTGGTGGCGAGCGCCGGCGGCGTCCAGTTGCCGCTGGAGGGCGACAGCGGGCGTGAGGAGCGGATCGAGCAGGAAGCCCCGGGCGCTGGACTCGCCGAGCAGCACCACCCGGGTGGCGTCGCCGGCGGCCGGGACGTGCTCGACATCCGCCCAGCTCCGCAGTTCTTCCGGTGGGAGGTCCCGGCGGTGCAGTGCCGGGCCGTCCGGGGTGGGCGCCACCCGCCAGGCGCCCAGCACCCCGCCGTCGGGTGATGCGGCCACAGCGGCCTCGGGTGTCGAGGTGGTCGCGGCGGTGGACCTGACACCAGCGGTCTCCAGGCCGAGTTTCTGGAGTTCGGCGAGGATCTCGGCGCCTCGTCCGTCCGCGAGCAGGCGAGCCAGGTTGTCGGCGCGGTGTCGCAGGGAGTCCTTGGGCATGGTCGGCTCCTCGCCTGTCTCAGAGGAAGGTGTAGACATCGCGGCTGATGGCGGGCCGGCGGAACGGCTGCTGGCGGTCGACCTCGGTGAAGAAGCGGTCGGGCAGGTCGGCGGAGCGGACCGTGACGTCGTCCAGGACGAGCACGTCGAGCCGCGACCGGACGAAGCACGCGAGCGCGTCCGCCGGACTGCACACGATGGGCTCACCTCGCATGTTGAACGAGGTGTTGAGCAGGATCGGGTAGCCGGTGCGCCGGCCGAACGCGGTGAGCAGGCCGTGGAAGCGCGCGTCGTCGGCGCGGTCGACGGTCTGCACCCGTGCGCTGCCGTCGACGTGGGTGATGGCGGGGAGGGCGGCGGGTTCCCGGACCGTCGCGGTGTCGAGCATGAACGGCGAAGCGACCGGCAGGTCGAAGAAGTCGCCGCACCGCTCGGCGACGACGGCGGGGGCGAATGGGCGGAACGCTTCCCGCTTCTTCACCAGGGCGTTGATGTGGTCGCGCATGTCCGCGCGGCGCGGGTCGGCGAGGATCGACCGGGCGCCCAGGGCACGCGGACCGAACTCCATGCGCCCCTGGTACCAGCCGAGAACCAGGCCCCTGTCGAGCCACTCGGCAGCCTGCTCCAGCAGGCCCGCCTCGTCCCCTCCGTGGTCGTGGTACGGCACGCCCGCGGAGTCCAGCCAGCCACGAGGGTCCGTGGTCTGCGGGCGCGGGCCGATCCGCATGTCCCGCACCCGCCGGGGGGTGTACGTGCCGGTGAGGCGGTGCCCGACCAGGGCGGCCGCCCCGATGGCGCCGCCGGCGTCACCCGCGGCGGGCTGCACGAACATGTCGCGGAAGGGACCCAGCTCACGGATGCGCCGGTTGGCCACACAGTTGAGGGCGACCCCGCCGGCGTAGCACAGCTGGTCGCTGCCGGTGGCCTCCCGCAAGTGGGTCAGCTTGGCGAGCAGCAGCTCCTCCAGCAGCGCCTGGACGCCGGCCGCCAGGTCGCAGTGGTGGCCGGAGATCTCGGACTCGGGCTCCCGCGGCTCCATGCCCAGGAGTTCGGCGAGGGCCGGGGTGTACATCGGGGAGGCGCCGCTGACGTCGAAGTAGGTGAGATCCAGCTGGAACTGCCCGCCCGGCAGATCGGTGACGAGTCGGCGCAGCAGGTCGAGCCGGCGCGGGGTGCCGTAGGGCGCCAACCCCATCACCTTGTACTCGTCACTGTTGACCGCGAAGCCGAGGAACGACGTGAGGGCGCTGTAGAGGATGCCGAGCGAGTGGGGGAAGGGGACCTCCTCGAACAGGTCGATCCCGTGTTCTCCGCCGCGGCCGTAGCTGGTCGTGGTCCACTCGCCGACCGCGTCGGCGGTGAACAGCGCCGCCTCGCGGAACCCGGACTGGTAGAAGGCGCTCGCGGCGTGGGCCTCATGGTGCGAGACGCAGGTGATCTCACCTTCGTGGCCGAGAAGTTCACGGATCTGATGGAGCGGGCGCTCCGCGTCGAGACGGTACAGCGCCCGGGGGGTCGCGGTGGGCAGATCGGGAAGCCCCATCCACAGCTGGCGTCCGAGCTTGCGCACCGGGTCCTCGTAGTAGGCGACGTGGTCGATGTCCTGGATGCGCACCCCCGCTTCGCGCAGGCAGGCCCGGACCGCGCGGACGGGCATCGCGGAGTCGAAGCGGGTCCGGGTGAACCGCTCCTCCTGCGCTGCGGTGACCAGTTCACCGTCCACCATCAGTGCGCACGCCGAGTCGTGGTACAGCGCAGAAAGGCCCAGAACGATCACGAGAGTCCTCCTGCGTGTAGCGGACAGCTTTCCGGTGGTGTGCTCGGGTCCTCGGCGGGCGGACCGTCCGTGGCGTGCCGCGACCCTGGTGTCGGGCCGGCCGCCGGGGGGATCCCGATCACCTCGAGGACCTGTCGGCGGCCCAGACTCGCGCATCGGCCCACGGCCAGCCAGAGCATCGCGTCGCGAGCGGTTAAGTCGGCGATGAGGGCGTTGGTGGGGCCGAACGAGTAGGGCGTGGGGCCGGTCTCCGTCTCCAGGCGACATTCGTCGGCGGTCAGCCGGGAGCGCCGCTCCTCCTCGAAGCAGAACCAGCAGTGCCCTCGGCGAGGGTCGAGCAGCGGTCCCCAGTAGCCGCTCTCCAGGCCGACGCCCGCGCCCAGCACCGCCACCTCGCGCTCGCGGGCCCAGGTCCAGACGGTGTCCATCAGGTCCGGCGGGGTGTCGGCAGCGACGACGAGCAGGTCCAGCGGCCGGCTCAGCACGTCGAGGTCGGCAGGGCGCTCCACACGGCATCGCACCGGCCGCAGATCGAGGTCGTCGGCGAAGCCGGCCAGGGATGCGGCGGCGGCCGCGGCCTTGGGGCGTCCCACGTCGGAACGCCGGAACAGGTACTGGCGATTGAGGTTGTGCGGGGCGACCGTGTCGTGGTCCACGAGGTCCAGCCGTCGCACCCCGCCGGCGACGAGATGCTGGGCGACCAGAGCGCCCACTCCTCCGACGCCGAGCACGGCGACCCCGGCAGCCGCCAGTCGTCGCTGAGCGGCCGTGGGCTCCGTGGTCACCGTGGACCACCAGCCCACCTGCCGGTCCCAGATGGCTTCGGAGGTGATGTGGGCCGACTCGCGGGTGAGCCACCCCAGTTCGTCCAGTGCCGTCAGCAGGCGCCGCACCGAGGGTTCGGCGTCGTCCCCCCGCAGGACGTGCTCTTCGGCGCCCTCGCGAAGCCGGGCGAGGGCGTCCTCCACAGCCTGTTCCCGGCCCCGGATGCGCAGCATGCGGGGGCCGTGGGCGACGAGCATGGGTTCGTCCGGAGCCGTCGGGGCGACGACGGTGACGGTGTCGAGCAATCGGACCAGGTCAGCCACAGGTGACCTGCCCGGATGCGGGGACGGCGGTGAGCATGGCGGCTCGGTCGAGGTTGGCCAGCAGCCGGTTCCCCACCTCTTCGGTGAGGGCCTCGGTGAGCGTACGCGGAGTGAAAGGGGTGCCGTCGAGGAAGGGCCGGAGGAGGCGGGCGGCCCGGGCCGGGACCACGGCCCGTCCGCGCGTGCGCATGTTGGTGCACACCAGGCCGGACTCCGCCTCGAACAGGTCGAGGTCCTCCACCGGCACCCGCAGCGCCTCGTCGGGCGCGTAGGCGCGGCCGGCGTCAGGGGTGTGGCCTCGGCTGTTCAACGCGTGCACATGGTCGGCGAACGCGCGGTAGCGGGCGTGTACCTCGGCGCGCTGCTCCTGTGTCATGGCCGGGTCGTTGCTGACCAGGTGGTTGAGGGCGTACTGCGCCTGCCCGGTGGTGGTCGAGGGGATGCTGACGTCCAGCCCGAACTGCTCCGGGGCGCGGCCGACGTTGGAGGAACGGGTGGGCTCGAAGGGGAACACCGACACGGACCGCATCCCGTCGGCGAACTCCTCCAGGTCGGACAAGGCGGTCATCGCCTCCTCGTACGTGGTGGTGGGAAGGTCGGGGATGAGGTTGACGACCAGCGGCAGTCCCACGTCCCGGGCGTCCCGCAGGAAGCGCAGGTTCTCCTCCCGGTCGGCGGATTTGTGCACCAGTTTCAGGACGCGGGTGATGGTGGTCTCCAGACCGACGACCAGGAACTCGCATCCGGACTCCACCATCAGCGCCAGCAACTCCTGGTCGAAGCGGCGGTCGACCATGGCGAAGGAGGTCCAGCGCAGGCCGGCTTCCTCCTCGACGAGAGCAGTGCAGACCCGGCGGGCGAAGGCGGGCGGGATGGACTCGGTGATGAAGCTGAACCGCGAGACACCGTGGGACCGGGAGAGATGCCGCAGCTCCGCCACGAACCGGTCCGGCCGCCGCCCGCGAAACGGCGGGCTGCCGTCGTACAGTTCGATGAAGTCGCAGTAGTCGCACTTGCCCCAGTAGCAACCGCGGGCCTGGGTGATACCGATGACCGGGTCAGCGAGCCTGGCCAGCGCCTCGGGCGGATACATCGGCGCGGGCAGCGCGTTGACGGCCGGCCCGGCCCCGGGCTCGTTGTGCCGTACCCCCTCGGGGGTCAGGCAGGAGACGCCGCGGACAGAGCCGGGGTCCCATGTGCCCTCGCGGGCCTGCAGGGCCAGCTCGCGGAGCGGGAACTCGCCGTCGAAGCGGACGACGGCGTCCACCGCGGGCCAGGCCGCGAGCAGCCTCTCCAGCTCGCTCGGGTGCATCAGACTCAGCGCCGGACCGCCGAAGACGACAGGGACGTCCGGGCGCAGGCGTTTGAGGCACTCGGCCAGCACCAGGGCCGGCAGGAGTTGGGGGCCCATCGGCACCGAGACCCCGAACAGGGCCACGCCGGCCGGGACCCGCTCGGCCAGCTCCGCCTGGTCGTAGAAGTCCTGGTACGGCACGGCGGCCCGCAGGGCCGGCTCCCTCCGCTCCAGCACGTCCTCGCCCGGGTCGACGAGGTACTGCTGGGCCATGAGCTGCAGGACATGGCCATAGGGGGAGTCGGGGCCGAAGCGATGGCGGCCGTCAGGTCCGACCATCCGGTCGCGAGACCTGGCCAGCCAGCGTCCCGCGGCCGCCGCGGAGGACTCAGGGGCGGGGCGCGGACCGACGGTGCTCCGATCGGACTCGCGCGAGTGCAGGAGCCAGAGGGCGAACTCCTCGTTCAGATCGGTCTGGACCGTGCCGATCCCCTGCTGCTCCAGGTAAGCGGCGAGAACCGCCGTCGAGGGGAAGAAGCTGCCGAAGTTCGACTCGACCAACGGAGGGAAGAGCAGCCACACGTCTGTGTCCTCGGGAGTCACTCATGTTCCCTTCACTCCAGCTCGCACGGCGAGCTCCACTGGTGTGCTGTGCTGCGTTGCACGCGGTACGGCGGACCGCCGCCCGGGCTCCGGCCGATCAGCCGGCCCCCAGGCACATCAGGCCCGCCCGGGAGACGGTGAGTCCGCTGAGGCGTCGACCGCGCAGGTACCAGGCGCGCACCCGGACCAGGGGAATCTTCGGCAGGAGCGCGCACCAGCGGTCCGAGGCGCGGGCCCACAGCCGGGCCGCCTCCCCGGGCTCCGGGCAGCTCTCGGCGGCGTCCAGGGCGGCATCCAGTACCGGGTCGGCCAGGCCCGAGCGCCGGGCCGCGCGGCCGGTGGACCGCCAGTCGGAGAGCGAGCCGGCCGGGTGCGAGAAGGCCGGAGTGGTCAGCGAGTACAACAGGCAGAAATCCCGGGTGGCCGACGCCTTCACGTATGCGTCGAAGGACAGTTGGCGCGTGACGACCTCGGCCCCGAGCGCCGCACGGAGCTGGGCGGCGACCTCCTCCGCGATCTCGGCGTTCGGGTCGAAGGCGGAGTAGGCGATCTCGATCGGGCCGACTTCCCCGGCGCGGCGTTGAGCGCCTTCTTCGGGTTCGGCGCCTTCTTCGGAGGGGATGGCGTCCGGGGCGCCTTCCCCCAGGGCCTCGATGCTCGGCCACCGCCAGGGTTCCGCGAGGCCGGCCGTCACGGTCTCCAGACGGGCGCGGTCCAGCACGGCCGAGACCCCCCGCCGGGCGGCGGCCGACCTGAGCCAGGGACGCGGAGCCCGTCGGCCGAGGTCGAGACTGCCGAAGATGTCCACCGGCTGTCGCACCGCGTCGGGGTGCGCGGTCAGCTCCGTCACCTCGGCGACGCCGAATCCCGTGGGAGAGGTGGCATCCAGTTCCCCGGAACGGAAGAGGCGCACCGCCTCGGCGGCCAACGGCACATGCTCGAACCGGACCGAGTCGAGCGCGTCCGCGTGCCGGAGTTCCGGGCGGCGGTCCAGCACCACCGCGTCCGTGTCCCAGTCGGCGACGGTGTAGTCGCCGAGAGCGGGGGCGCCTACTCCGTCAGGGCCGCGCCGCAAGGGAGCGAAGGCGGGAAGGGAGAGCAGCGCGGGAGCGAATGCGACCGGTCGGCCGAAGCGGAATTCCACGGTGTCGGCGCGCAGAGCCCGCACGGGCACATCATTACCCGCGGCGGTATCGCCGAGGAAAAGCGCCGCGCTGTTGGAACGGCTGGTCAGCGCATGGTCAGCGGCTTCGACGACATCCTCGGCCCGTAAAGGATTTCCATCGGACCACCGCAGATCCGTGTCGAGGGCAATGCGCCAGCGGCGTCCGCCGTCAAACATCTCCGCCCCCACCGCACACCCCTGAGTGGGCACGTCATTTTCGGTGAAAAGGCGGCGCAGTACGGATTCCGCTATCAGGCGACCGCTGTAATCCACAGGAAGACGAACATCTCGGTGCAGCGGCATGGCGTCGAGGGATATTCTGGCCGTAGTGATCGTTTGCTCCATGGATTTCATTGCCCATCACTGCGACCCCGGCGCCGTCGCGGCGGAACCGGGGTCGCGGCGCGAGGATTAACAGCGGTTGACGGTCACAAGCTCCTCGTTGAGGTTGACCAGATCGAAGTCGAGCTCCTCCGACAGGTCCTGCACCTCGGTGGTCTCTTCCACGGTGGTGTCCTCAGCCATTACGAACTCCGTTTCTCGCGCGGAATGGTCGTGAGCGGACGGAGTGGAAAAGACATGGAACGCCGGCACCAAGTAATGAGAAGGTGCAGATGTTTGCATACTCTCGCAACCCCGTTGCCCATCGAGAGCGTTCCACCTCGTCCGAGGGCTGTCAATGGATTAACTTTCTGCCATACCGCCATATCCTTTTTGTTCGGTATGCCCTGATTTTGCAATGATTGCAACAAGCTCCGGCTGAATCGTTTCCGAAAGTTTTTCCATTCCGGAAGTTTATCCACGCCCTGGTATGACTTCCGGTGTGCCATGCGCTCTGAGGCGTATTTTGGGAGCATGAGGATTCTGGCGGATTCTGTCGCTCACGTCGAAGATCCGGACACCCTTAGAGCGAGGCTGGCGGCAGACGGCTACCTGTACTTTCGCGGTCTGTTGCCCCCCGCCCCGGTCGCCGCGGCCGCGGACATGGCGCGCGCGGTGCTGGTGGCCCGCGGCTGGGCCGACACCGGGACAGGCCCCGCCGGCGGCACACCGGGGGCGGTCGACGCGCGCGAGACAGTCGGGGAGCTGGCCTATCGACGCGCCGCGGGTTCGGCGGAGCTCAATCGGCTGCCGTACCTCAGGCCCCTGCGCTCGCTCGTGCGGAGCCTGCTGGGGGAGGACGCGTTCTCCTATCCCGTCAAGGTGCTGCGCGCCGTCCACCCCGAGGGCGACCGGGTACCGCAGGGCCGGTACGTGCACCAGGACTACATGGGCCTGGTGGTCGAGGACATGCTGACCAGTTGGATCCCCCTGATGCCGATCCCGTGGCAGCTCGGAGGACTCGCCGTGCTGCCCGGCAGCCACCTCGGCGCCCCGCTGCCGGCCCAGGTGCTGGACATCGAGCGGGCCGAGGCCGAAGGCTGGGCGAGCACCGAGTTCTCGATCGGCGACGTGCTGCTGTTCCACTGCCTGACCTCGCACGCCGCGTTGCCCAACCGCAGCGACCGGCTGCGCCTGTCGCAGGACTGCCGCTGGCAGTCGGCGCACCAACCCGCCCCCGCGCGGATGATCTACGGTTCGAAGGCCGAGCGCGACGGCGAAGCCATGCACCGGCTCCTGGGCGCGCAGCCGTGGTGGGAGCCGGTGCCCGCCACCTTGCGCTTCCAGGCGGACGACGTGCGCGACGGCGGGAGCGTGGCACGGTCGCGGTTCTTCCCGGTCGCCCACCCCGAACTCTGGGCCGAGGGCGTGCGCACACCGCCCGAGAGGCGCGACCCGGTCGCTCGGGTCGGCCTCGGTACGTCACCTACCCGGTCCGGGTGAAACGGGCCCCACGCCGGGCCCCGAGCGGCCCGGGCGGCACCCGGGCCCGCCGCTTCACGCTTCACGCCGGCGGTCGAAGCGCTTCGATGACTTATTGGACAGGTGTCATCCAGCCCGACTATTGTGCGGGTTCAGCCACAATTGTCGTCGCATGATGCGCTGTCGAAGCGCTTCTTCACCTGGAGTCCGATGGTCACCCTCGCCGAAGTAGCCCAGCATGCCGGAGTCTCGGCCAGCACCGTGAGCTACGTCCTCAGCGGCAAGCGGACCATCTCCGCGGTGACGAAGCAACGGGTGGAGCGCAGTATCCAGGAACTCGGCTACCACCCCAACGCGGGGGCAAGGGCGTTGGCGAGCAGCCGGTCCAACATCGTCGCGCTGATGATGCCGCTGCGCACCGACATGTACGTGCCCGTGATGATGGAGATCGCCATCGCCGTCGCCACCCACGCGCGGGAGCACGGGTTCGACGTCCTGATGCTCACCGGCGAGGAAGGGCCCGCCGCCGTGGAGCGGGTGGTCGGCAGCGGTCTCGCCGACGCCATCATCCTCATGGACGTCGAGCTGGAGGACGCCCGCGTGCCCCTGCTGCGCGAGAGCGGGCGGCCCGCCGTGCTCATCGGTCTCCCCGCCGACACGACCGGCCTCACCTGCGTCGACCTCGACTTCGCCGAAGCCGGGGCCCAGTGCGCGCAGCACCTGGCGGACCTGGGGCACCGGCAGATCGCCGTGATCGGCGAGGCGCCGGCCGTGTACGAGCGCAAGACCGGCTTCGCCGAGCGGACCATCGACGGCCTGCGCACCCGCGCCCGCGAGCTGGGGCTCGGCGTGCTGTACCGGCCCAGCGAGGGCGGGTACGCCACGATGGCGGGCACCCTCGGCCAGATCTTCACCGAGCGCCCCGGCGTCACGGGCTTCGTCGTACAGAACGAGCAGGCGCTGGAACCCCTCCTCGGTCTGCTGCGCCAGGACAGGCGCGCCGTCCCCGAGGACATCTCCGTCGTCGCCGTCTGCCCGGAACAGGTGGCCCTCCAGGCCTCGGTCCGGCTGTCCTCGGTCACCGTCCCGGCCCGGGAGATGGCCCGCCACGCCGTGGAGCGCCTCGTCGCCAAGATCGAGGGCGACACCGAGGACGAGGTCCTCCTCCTCGCCCCCGAACTCGTCGTCCGCGCCAGCAGCGGCCCGGCCCCCGCCGGGGCCTGACCGCCGGACCCCGACCCTCCTGCGGCCCTCAGCCGGCGAACCCGACCCGCGCCAGCCGTATCCCGCCGCGCAGCGTGAGCCGTACCTCGTGCACTCCGGCGGGCACGGCGACCGGCGCGCTCACGGTCGTGTAGGCGTACGGTCCCGCCGTACCCGGAGACAGGTCGAGCGCCGCCAGCACCGGGCCGTCGCCCAGTGCGCATTCGACCCTGCCCTCGCCCGCGGCCTCCACCGTGATGCCGGCGGCCCCCGGCCCGAAGTCGCAGTCCCAGAAGGTGAGGTGGCCCGTTCCGCCGTCCACCGGGGTCACGGCGTCCCCCGAGGTCTTCGTGCGGTCCACGAGCCGCGTACCGCGCTGCTCGTCGTAGTCCGCCGCCTCCAGGCCGCCGGTCGTCACCGGCCGGGGCGCGGCCGGTTCGCCGTCGAGGTGGAGGGTCGTGGTGAGCCGGACGTCCTCGCTCGACGCGCCGAGCAGGATCTCGTACGCCCCCGGCGCCACCCGCTCGCGGCCCAGCGCCACGTCCCAGAACGCGAACGCCGGCACCGGGACCTCGAAGGCGACCCGCGCCACTTCGCCGGGCGCGAGGGACAGCCGCCGGTGTGCCAGGAGTTCCCGGCGCGGTCGGGGCAGCGGTGACCCGACGGCCCGTCCGTAGAGCTGGACCACCTCGTCCGCGGTGGCCCCGCCGGTGTTGGCGACGGTGCAGGACGCGTGCACGGTGCCGTCCTCGACGCGCGTGCGGAGGCCGTCGTAGGAGAAGGACGCGTACGACAGGCCGTGCCCGAACGGGAACAGCGGCGTGCCCTCGAAGTAGAGGTAGGTCTGCCGGCTGCCGATGATGTCGTAATCGCTGAGGGCGGGCAGGTCGAAGTCCCCGGCGTACCAGGTCTGCGGGAGCCGTCCGGCGGGGGAGACGTCACCGGCCAGTACCCGGGCCAGAGCCGTGCCCGCCGCCTGGCCGCCGTGGGCCGTCCACAGCAGGGCGGGGATCTCCGCGTGGTCGAGCGCGTAGGGGTACGAGGAGACCAGCGCCAGGACCGTGTCCGGGTTGGCGGCGCGGGCGGCCCGCAGCAGGCGTTCCTGGTGGGCGGGCAGGGCGAGGGTCGTACGGTCCTCGGTCTCGCGTCCGTTGATGTGCGGGTCGTTGCCCGCGACCACCACGACCACGTCGGCCCGCGCGGCGGCGCGCCGCACGGCGTCCTCGCCGCGCTCCACGACCACGACCTCGAAGACCTCCCCGGCGTTCTGCCCACAAGTCCCGGCGATCTCCTCGCCGTCGGCGGCAACCTTCAGCCCGTCGGCGGCCACATGGAGGAGATGACCCGTTCCCAGGTGCCGGAGGAGGTGTCCGCGCTCGTGAGGTTCCAGGCGGAACGTCTCCTGTACGACCCAGCCGCCCGGCTGGTCGGCGGAGGCCCGGACCCGGCGATCCTCGGCGACGGAGAGGTAGCGCCCGTCGGGAGCGCGCAGGGTCAGCACGCCCTCGCCCCAGTCCACGAGGGACAGTTCGGTGCCCCGCGCGGAGACGGTCAGCGCGGGCAGGTCCGTCCGTCCCGTCAAAAGTGCCGGGTCGAGGGCGCCTTCCGCGCCGCGCACCGCGCCATCGGCGGCCGCCTCGGGGACGTGCACGAAACGGCCGTCGGAGGTCTTCAGCAGGACGCGGTCCACGCCCTCGGCGTACTCCACCCGGTCCGCGCCGAACCGCTCGCGCAGCCCCGACAGCGGGGTGCTGCGGTGCAGGAGGGTGCCGCTGTACCAGTCGAGCTTGCACTCGTCGGCGAGCGGACCGGCCACGGCGACCCGCGCGCCGCGGGGCAGGGGCAGCAGGTTGTCGCTGTTCTTGAGCAGGACGATCGCCTGCTCGGCCGCCTCCTGGGCGAGCGCCCGGTGGGCCGGGGTGTCGAAGGCCGCCGCGTGCGTGCCGCCCTCCGGGTCGAACTCACCCAGGCGCACCCGCACCGAGAGCTGACGGCGCACCGCCGAGTCGAGGTCGGCCTCCGTCAGCAGCCCGCGTTCCAGGGCGCCTCGCACGCGGGCGGCGATCCGCGAGCCGTCGGTGCCGTGGTCGGTGAAGCTGTCGACGCCGGCCAGCAGGGCGGCGGCGGTCGCCTCCTCGTGGGTGTCGAAGTAGTGCTCGGCGTCGACCAGGTTGGAGGGGGCGCCCGCGTCCGAGCAGACCAGCAGGTCCTGCTCGGTCCAGGTGCGCAAGTGCTCGCGCAGGTACGGCGAGACGTGGTTGGGGCGGCCGTTGACCAGGTTGTACGCCGGCATCACACCGGCGACGGCCCCCGCCTCGACCGTCTCGCGGAAGGCGCGCAGGTCGTACTCGTGCAGCACGCGCGGACGGACGGAGACGGACATGACGGCGCGGTCCGTCTCGTTGTTGTGGGCGAGCCAGTGCTTGAGGACGGGCGCGGTGCGCCAGCGCGCGGGGTCGTCGCCGCGCAGGCCGCGGGTGTAGGCGGTGGCGATGGCGGAGGTGAGTTTCGGGTCCTCCGAGTAGCCCTCCTCGTTCCGGCCCCACAGGGGGTGGCGCAGCAGGTTGACGGTCGGGGCCCAGACGTTGAGGCCCACCCGGTCGTCGCCGGCGGCCATCGCGCGGACCTCCTTGGACACCGCGTCGCCCACCCGTCGTACGAGATCGGTGTTCCACGTCGCGCCCAGGCCCACCGCCTGCGGGAAGACGGTCGCGGCACCCATCCAGGCCACGCCGTGCAGCGCCTCCTGACCGGTGCGGAACGCGGCGACGCCGAGCCGCTTCACGGCGGGCGCGAACTGGTGCAGGAAGCCGATCTTCTCCTCGCGGGTGAGCCGCGACAGAAGGTCGTCGACGCGCTTCGCCACGGGCAGTCGCGGATCGCGGAAGGGCAGCGAAGCGAGCGTCGTTCGGGTAGACACGTGGGGTCCCCTTGAGCTGGAGCAGGCAACGGATGCGAAGCGCTTCGATGCTCCGTACAGACCGAGGTGACTGTCAAGGGACAACCGCCAATGCGTCGCCGGCAGCCCATAGATGAGGGCCCCCGTCCCGTTGTGGAAAGTTCGGAGCGACTCTTGTGCGCCTATGGGTGTTCACTTAATCTCGCAGCAACATTGAAGCGCTTCGATTCGCCGCTCTGCCGACGGGTGCCCCGGTATGCCACGAAGGGTTGACGCCATGACGCCGAATTCCTCCTCCCCCGGGACCAGCACCGGACCCAGCCGGAGAAGCTTCCTCGCCTCCACGGCGATCGCCACCGCCGCGGTCGCCGGAGGAATGCCGCTGCTCGCCGCGTGCGGCGGCGGATCAAAGGACGCGAAGAAGCGCGAGGGCGCCACCTCGGGCAAGGAGGCCGCCAAGCTGCTCCCCGCCCACGTCCCCAGCACGGTCGCCCGGCCGGACATCCCGGCGAAGAACGGCTCGGCGGCCGGGTACACCGACAAGGTCGACCTCGCGGCCCTCGTCGTCTCCGTCCCCCACAAGCTCGGCACCGGCGCCCCCTTCAAGATCATGTCCCCGCTGTGGGGCACACCGCCGAAGCCCGACTGCGCCTACTACAAGGCGGTCGACGCGGCGGCGGGCACCAAGGTCACCTGGCAGAACCAGGACGGCATGACCTACGCCGACAAAGTGGGCGCCGTCCTCGCCTCCAGCTCCCTGCCCGACGTGATGGTCCTGGCCGACTACCACATGGGCGGCAAGATCCGGCAGGCCATCGCCTCGAAGTTCCTGGACCTCGGCCCCTACCTGGCGGGCGACAAGGTCAAGAAGTACCCGAACCTGGCCGCGATCCCGAGCGACGCCTGGCGCATGAGCATCTTCGGCGGTGCGCTGCGCGGCATCCCGATGCCGCTGGCCCCCGCGAACCGCATCGTTCCGTACTACCGCAAGGACATCTTCGACAAGAAGGGCTGGACCGCCCCCACGTCGGCCGACGAGTTCCTCAGCTGGGCGAAAGAGGCCACCAGCAGCAGGGCCAAGGTGTGGGCCTGCGGGGACATGAGCTGGATCTCGGCGAGCATCTTCGGCGTCTGCCCCGGGTGGAACATCGACGACGACGGCAAGGTGCGGTTCCAGATCGAGCGGCCCGAGTACCTGGAGTCCCTGGAGTGGACCCGCAAGCTGTTCGCCGCCGGCGTGGTCCACCCCGACGACAAGGCGCGCTCCGGCGACCCCATCCAGCGCTTCACCGCCGGACAGATCCTGGCCTTCAACAGCGACACCTCCCACTGGTACACGCTGTCCGCCGAACAGGGCGCCGGAAAGTCCGACTTCAGGATCGAGGGCATGGACATCTTCGGCGCCGACGGCGGCAACCCGAGGCTGTGGGCGTCCTCGCCCGCCAGCATCTGGTCGATGATCCGCAAGGACGCCCCCAAGGAGGTCGTGGAGAACGCCCTGGCCGCCGCGAACTTCGCCGCCGCGCCGTACGGCACCAAGGAGCGGATGCTCGTCGACTACGGCGTCGAAGGCACCCACTACACGGTCAAGGACGGCACCCCCGTCAAGACCGCCCGCGGCAACAGCGAGTTGATCAACGCCTGGCCGATGCTCGGCGCCCCGGCCCCCTACATCGCCCACCCGGACCTCCCCGAGATCGCCCGCAAGCAGGTCGAGTGGCAGCAGCGGATGGGCGCCTTCATGAAAAAGACGTCGACGTACGGCATGAACATCATCGAGCCCAGCCGGTACGCCAACATCGCCTCCCAGCACGAGCAGTTGCAGCTCGACTTCGTGCGCGGCAACAAGAGCCTGGCCGACGTGCAGTCCGCGATCTCCACCTGGCGGTCCTCCGGCGGCGACAAGCTGCGCGACTGGTACAAGGAGCTCTTCGACAAGAACGGCAGCGGCAACTGATGGCGCTCACCGCCAGAAGCAGGCCGGGCCGGGCCCCCGCTCCCGCGGCCGCCGGAGAGCCGCCCTCCGGCGCCCCCGCGGACGCGACACCGCACGAAGGGGCCGCGCGCGCCCCGCGCGCCCCGGGCGCGGACGGCAAGGGCGGCAAGGGCGGCAAGCGGAAGAGCGTGCCGGGCAAGGTGCCCTGGCGGCTGCGCCTGCGCCGCGACCGCACGCTCATCCTCATGACCATGCCCGTCATCCTCCTGCTCCTGGTCTTCCACTACGTCCCGCTGCTGGGCAACGTCACCGCCTTCCAGGACTACGACCCGTACGTCGGCAGCAACGGCCTCGCGGCGATCTTCGAGAGCCCCTGGGTCGGCGTCGAGCAGTTCACGCGGATGGTCGAGGACCCTCTCTTCTGGGACGCCACCCAGACCACGCTCCTGCTGTTCGGGCTCCAACTGGTGCTGTTCTTCCCGGTCCCCATCGCCCTCGCGCTGCTCATCAACTCCGTGATCCGCCCCCGCGTGCGAGCCGTCGCGCAGGCGATCATGTACCTCCCGCACTTCTTCTCCTGGGTGCTGGTCATCACCGTCTTCCAGCAGGTCTTCGGCGGCGCGGGCATCGTCGCCCAGACCCTCCAGGCCCACGGCTGGGACGGCTTCGACCTGATGACCGACGCGGACCTCTTCAAGTACCTGGTCACCGCACAGGCCGTCTGGAAGGACGCGGGCTGGGGCATCATCGTCTTCCTCGCCGCGCTGTCCGCCGTCAGCACCGACCTCTACGAGGCCGCCGCCATGGATGGCGCGGGCCGATGGCGGCGCATGTGGCACGTGACACTGCCCGCGCTGCGCCCGGTGATCGCCCTGCTGCTGGTCCTGCGGGTCGGCGACGCACTGAGCGTCGGCTTCGAGCAGTACCTCCTCCAGCGGGACGCGGTCGGTGCCGGAGCCAGCGAAGTCCTGGACACGTATGTGTGGAACGTCGGCATACAGAACGGCGACTTCAGCTACGCGGCGGCGGTCGGCCTGGCCAAGGGTCTCATCGGAGTCGCCCTCGTCCTGGGCGCGAACAAGTTCGCCCACCTGCTGGGCGAGCAGGGGGTGTACAAGAAGTGAGCCTCAACACGCAACTGATCCGCAGTCTCAAGGCACCGCCCCGGCCCGTGTGGGAGGAGCCCCCGAGCAAGGTGGGACTCACCGCCAAGAGCGGTTTCCTCGTGCTCTGCTGCCTGGGCGTGCTGGCCCCCCTGTGGATCGTGATCGTCACCAGTCTCTCGCCCAAGCGGGTCATCGACGAGGTCGGCGGGCTGGTGGTGATCCCCCGGGGCATCACCTTCGTCAACTACACCGAACTGCTCAGCGGCGGACAGGTCAGTCGAGCCATCACGGTCTCGGTGGGCGTCACCCTCTTCGGCACCCTGTTCTCGATGACGGTGTCGGTTCTGGCGGCCTACGGCCTGTCCCGGCCCGGGAGCCTGGGCCACCGCTCCTTCCTGATGATCATCATGGCCACGATGTTCTTCGGGGCCGGCCTCATCCCCACGTACCTGCTGGTGCAGACGCTCGGCCTCACCGACAACTACCTGTCGCTGGTCCTGCCGAGCGCGGTCAGCGTCTTCAACATCCTCGTCCTGCGCGCCTTCTTCATGGGCATCTCCCCCGAACTGGGCGAGTCCGCCCGCATCGACGGGGCAGGAGACCTGCGCATCCTGCTGACCATCGTCCTGCCGCTGTCGCGAGCGGTGGTGGCCGTCATTTCGCTGTTCTACGCGGTCGGCTACTGGAGCGCCTGGTTCAACGCCTCCCTCTACCTCAACGACCACGAGATGCTGCCGCTCCAGAACATCCTGATCCAACTGGTCCAGAAGAACACGGAGATGCCCACGGGCCTCCAGCAAGCCGTGCGCACCGGCCAGCTGTCCGCCCTCGGCCTCCAGATGGCGGTCATGGTCCTGGCCCTGATCCCCGTCGCGGTCGCCTCCCCGTTCGTCCAGCGCCACTTCAAGAAGGGCATGCTGACCGGCGCGATCAAGGGCTGAGGTCCCTCGGCCGCTCGGTCAGTGCGGGCGGACCGTGCACTGCTACTGCTGCGGGGAGAGCCCCTGCTCGTGCAGCCACCGCACTTGGCGCGCGGTGTTGCGGCCGTACCCGCCGCCGTGGTCGCCGTAGGGCCAGACGGACATGGTGCGGTCCTGCCCGGCGTAGTGGTTGAACGCGGCGTACACCGTGGCGGGCGGGCAGATCGGGTCCATGAGCGCGACGCTGAACAGGGCCGGAGCAGTCGCCCGGGTGGCGAAGTGGACGCCGTCGAAGTGGTCGAGCGTCGCGAACGTCTCCTCGACGAGGTGCGGGCTGTGCCGGCGCAGGTACTCGACGATCTCCAGGTACGGACCGCCCTCGCTGGTGCGCGTCGCCTCCCGGTAGTGGCACAGGAACGGCACGTCCACCAGCGCCGCCGCCACCTTCTCCGACGCCAGCGCGGCCACCGCGAGGGTCAGGCCGCCGCCCTGGCTGCCACCGGCCGCGACGATGCGGCTGCTGTCCAGGCCCGGCAGTTCGGCGACGGCGTCGACGGCGCGCACGCAGTCCGTCATGAGACGCCGGTAGTAGTGGTGGTGGGGGGAGTCGATGCCCCGGGTCATCACACCCCCGACCCACTGGGGAGCGTCGCCCTCCCCGCGGTCGGGGGTGTCGTGCCCCTGCCCCCGGCTGTCCACGACGAGCTGGGCGTAACCGGCCGCCGACCACAGCAGATGATCGGTGGGCAGCCCGCGCCCCCCGGAGTACCCGGCGTAGCTGACGACCACCGGCAGCGGCCCCTCTGCGGCGCCGCGCGGGCGCAGCAGCCAGGCGGCCACCGGCTCGCCGTTCCAGCCGGGGAAGCGCACGTCGTCCACCTCGACGGTGTGCAGCAGGTGCTGTCCGGTGACGCGTTCGGTGCGCACGGCCCCGCCGTGGGAGCGGGCCTCGGCGAGGGTCTTGTGCCAGAAGGCGTCGAAGTCGGGGGGCAGGGACAGCTCCGGACGGTGGTCGCGGAGTGCGTCGGAAGCGAAGACGGTCTCAGACATGGCGATCCTTGGGGGGCCGGGAAGATGAGGGATGAGAGGGAAGGGCACGGGCCGTTCCGGCGGCCCGGCGGAGGCGGGCGGCCGGGACGGTTCAGTCGTCGAGGGGTTCGTAGTCGAACCAGTCGAAGTGGACGGTGCCGTCGGCGGCGTACATGCCGATGACCCGCCCGGTGAAACCGCCCGCGACCTCGGTCGACAGGTGACGCCCGTCGAGGACGGCCAGCTCGGTGACCGTGCCGTCGGCCTCCTCGACGCCCAGCGACAGGACGTCGGGCCCGGTGCACGGACCGTGCGGGAGCGGCGGGTCGACGGCGGAGACGGTGAGGGTCACGGGGCCCCGCGGCGCGGGCCGCGTGGCCACCACCGTACGCAGCGAGCCGATGCGCGCCACCACGCGGATCTCTTCGGCGGACGCCTCGATCGCGTAATGGTGCTGTTCGTCCAGGCGTACGCCGAGGCCGCCGCGTCCCTGACCGGGGTCCATGAGGGCACGGGCCCGGAACGCCGCGTGCTGCTGCCGGCGCCCGGTGAACATCACGTCCGGCGCGTCGAGAGACGTACCGCGCACACGCAGGGTCAGCCAGCCGGGGCGCTCCTCGGTGGAGCAGTGCGCGTCGGACCGCTCCCGTACGGAGATCCAGCCCGGCCGCAGCGCGGCGTCGTCGAAGTCGTCCCGGAGGGCCTCGACCGGCCCGGGGCGCAGCGGCCACGGCACTTCCGGCAGCTCCAGGTCGACCTCCCCGACGACCGGCCAGCCGTCCACCCAGGTCACCGGCGTCAGAAAGGTCTCCCGCCCGAGCACGTGCCAGCCCGGCGTGCCGCCGCCCGGCCGGACCCCGAGCAGCACCATCCACCACGAGCCGTCCGGGCCCTGGACCAGGTCGGCGTGCCCGGTGTTCTGGACGGGCCGGTCGGTGCCCCGGTGGGTGAGGACCGGATTGTCCGGGCAGGGCTCGAAGGGCCCGGTGGGCGACGTGCCCCGGGCGATCGACACGCCGTGGCCGCGCTCGGTGCCGCCCTCGGCGATGAGGAGGTACCAGTACGCGCCGATCCGGTACAGGTGCGGCGCTTCCGGTGCCTTGGCGCCCGGCCCGCCCGCCCAGACCCGGTGCGGATCGCCGTACGTCTTCCCGGTGGCCGGGTCGATGCGGACCTGCCACCCCCCGGCGACCGTGCACCAGCAGGTGCCGTCCTCCTCCCAGGCCAGGTCGGGGTCGATGCCGGGCACGTCGGGCGCCCGGATCGGGTCCGACCAGGGGCCGGCGGGGTCGGTGGCCGTGACGATGAGATTGCCGCCGTCCTTGCTGCAATTCGTGACCATCAGCCAAAACCGCCCGCCGTGGTGGCGCAGGGTGGGGGCGTAGATGCCGCCGGACGACGCCGCGGTGGCGAGCGGAAGCTGCCCGGGACGGTCGAGGACGTTGCCGATCTGCGTCCAGTGGACCAGGTCGCGGCTGTGGAAGAGCGGTATCCCGGGGAAGTACTCGAAGCTGGAACACGCCAGGTAGTAGTCCTCACCGACCCGGCAGACGCTGGGATCGGGGTGGAAGCCGGGCAGCACCGGGTTGGCGGGCCGTGCGTCGGTCCGGTCCGGAAGGGGCGACACGAGGGTCCTTTCGTCAGGCGTGCGGCGGGGTTCGCGGGAAGGCGCGGGACGGGGGCGGGCCCGGGGCCTGTTCGCGCGGGGTGCGAGGTGCGGGGTGCGGGTGCCGGGCGCTTGCGTGAGCCGGGATGGGGCCTGCCCGTGCGGCCGTTGCGCCCGGCGCCCCGCTCAGTGCCCGCGCAGCACCACGCAGCCGCCCGGCGGCAGTTCGTGCGCCACGGCGTCGGTGAGCAGGTCGTGGCCGGGGTCGGGCAGCGGTACGGCCTCGTCCGTGTGGTTCAGCACAAACGTCCAGCGGCGCCCGTCGGCCGCACGCCGTACCACGCCCTCCACCCCCGCCGGAAGCCCCGGAACCTCCGGTTCCACCCCGGCCTCCGCGAGCAGCCGTGCCATCAGCGCCGCGTACGCCGTATCGTCCAGCCGGGTCGAGAGGTACCACCCCTGACCGTCGCCGGACCGGTGCCGGGTGAGGGCGGGCCCCTCCGCGAGCATCCCGTGGGTGTACGTCACGACCGCCTGCGCCCCCTCGGTGTGCACGCGCTCGCTCCAGTCCGTACCGTGTGAGCCATCCGACAGCGTGACCAACTCCTCCTGTGCCAAGGGCCGGTACTCCTCCCCCCGCACCCCCAGTGCCTCGCGCAGCGGCTTGGGCGGCCAGCCGCCCGGCCGGGCCTGCAGCCGCTCGTCCACCAGCCCGGTCGCGTGCTGGACGAGAAGGGTGCCGCCCCCCGCCACGTACCGGCGCAGGTTCTGTGCCCCTCTGTCCGTCAGCAGGAACAAGGCCGGCGCCACGACGAGCGAGTAGCCCCCCAACTCCTGCTCCGGATGGGCGAAGTCGACGCCCACCCCCGCCTCCCACAGCGTGCGGTGCGCCCTGAGGAGCGCCCCGTGGTAGTCGAGCCGCGCGGAGGGCAACCCGTCCACGCCCAGCGCCCACCAGGCGTCCGGGTCGTCCAGTACGGCCACTGAGGCGCTGACCGTCGACCCGGCCAGCTCGCCCAACCGCCCCACCGCAGCGCCCAGTTGCGTCACCTCGCGGAAGATCCTGCTCTCGGGGCCCGCATGCGGGACCATCGCCGAGTGCCAGGTCTCCGCACCCGCTCGGGACTGCCGCCACTGGAAGAACAACGCGCCCTCCGAACCCCGGGCGATGTGCCCGAGGCTGTGGCGCAGCATCTCGCCGGGCTCCTTGCCCAGGACGCGGTCGCCGGCGTACACGGTGTTGGTGCCCTGCTCCATCAAGAGCCACGGCCGCCCGCCCGCGAGCGAGCGCGTGCGGTCCGCGTGCACGGCCACGTCGGCGGCGGCGCCCAGGCCGGGGGAGGTCGGGTACTGGTCGGAGCTGACGACGTCGAGTTCGCGGGCGATGGCCCACAGGTCCACGTGCTGGTACGCGGGGAGCATCAGGTTGGTCGTCACCGGGCGGTCGCTGTGCGCCCGGATCGCGTCGCGCTGCTCGCAGCAGGAGGCGATCACCTCGTCGGACCAGTAGCGGCGGAAGTCCACCGCCTGGCCCGGGTTCTTGTGCCACTGCGTGGCGCGCGGCGGCAGCACCTGCTCCCAGGAGCTGTAGCGCTGGCTCCAGAACGCCGTTCCCCAGGCCTCGTTGAGGGCGTCCAGTGAGCCGTGCCTCGCCCGCAGCCACACCCGGAAACCGGCGGCGGTGTGGTCGCAGTGGCACAGCGTGGCGTACTCGTTGTGGACGTGCCACATAGCGAGCGCGGGGTGGTCCCCGTACCGCTCGGCCAGGGCGGCGGCGATCCGGCGGGCCGCGCGGCGGTAGGCCGGCGCGGCCAGGCAGTAGGTGTCGCGGCTGCCGTGGACCAGACGGGTGCCCTCGGGGGTGACGGGCAGCGCGTCGGGGTGGGCGAGGGTGAACCACGGCGGGGGAGAGGCGGTCGGGGTGGCGAGGTCGAGGGCCACGCCGTTGGCGTGCAGGCGCTCGATGTGGGCGTCGAGCCACCCGAACTCGTAACGCCCCTCTTCCGGTTCGAGCAGGGCCCAGGAGAAGACGCCCACGGTGGCCAGATTGACCCTGGCCCGTCGCATGAGCTCGTCGTCCTCTTTCCACACGGCCTCGTCCCACTGCTCGGGGTTGTAGTCCCCGCCGAAGGCCAGGCCGCCCAGGCGGTCGGTGATGCTGCGAGTGGTCATGGGGGTTCCTCGGGTCGGGGGAGGAGCCTGCGGGGGGTGACTTCCGGCAGGGGCAAGGGGAACGTCACGGGGGAGGGGGCGGCTCAGAGGAGAAGTCGAAGCGCTTCAACCGCGCATGCAAGGTAACGGAACGGCCTCGCGCAAAACAAGAGTTACTGCCGCATGGACGTCACCGTGACCACCCATCAGGCGAAGTCGCCCCACCCATCAGGCGAAGTCGCCCGGCCCGGCGGGCGAGGCATCCGGCCCGCAGCCTCCAGGGAAGCGCTTCGGGATCATCGTCCTCTCCGGCAACCGCGGTGGACCCCGCCCGGCGCAGTACGCTCACCCGCACCCCACCCCACCCCCGCTCCCGAGGTGCCATGAGCGACCACCCGTGCGCGCAGACGACCCTTGTCCGCCTTGACGCCCCGCCCGAGCCCGCGGCCATCGGCATCGGCGTCCACGGTCCGGCCGGGCACGTGGACGAGTTCCAGCTGCCCGACATGTGGCAGTTCCATCTCTACGGCTACGAAGCCGACCTGACCGTGGACGACGTCGAGCACCGCCTGCGCCCCGGCACCGTCAGCCTGGTGCCGCCCGGCACTGTCGTGCGCTTTCGCTACCGGGGCCGCTCCGAACACCTCTACGTCCACCTGCGCCTCGGCACGACGGGCACGGCCCGCGAGGTGCCGACCGTTCAGCACGCCGGGGCGCAGGTCCCCGTACTCGACCGGCAACTGCGCCAGGCGCTGGCCGCCTGGCCGCACACCCCCGGCCGGGCCGCCGCCGAGGTGTGGGCGGCCCTGTGGGGCACGGCCGAACTGACTCCGCCCCAGGACGGGAAACCGCAGGTCCCGCACCCCGCCGTGGCCACGGCGGTGGCCCTGATCGAGGCACGGCTCGCCGAACCCCTCTCCGTGCCCGACATCGCCAAGGCGGCCGGCGTCTCCCACAACCACCTCACCCGCCTCTTCGGCACCGCCCTGGGCGACACCGTCGTCGGCTACATCCGCACCCGCCGGATGGAGCGCGCCCAGCACCTCCTGCGGGCCAGCACCCTGTCCATCTCGCGGGTGGCGGCCGCCGTCGGCATCCCCGACCTCCAGGCGTTCAACAAGGCCTGCCGCCGCGAACTCGGCGCCTGCCCCCGCACCGTCCGGGCCTCCGGGATCGGCGTCCCCACGGAGCAGCGCACGGTGAGAATCGACCACTAGACGGTGAACACGGCCCACCCGCCCAGCGGTCGACCGCTCCTAGCGTGAACGCCATGACGACACAGACCGAGCACCGCACCCCCACCGACGGGTCGGCCGACCGGGGCGGCACGCTCCTGACCTCCGTGCAGATGGCGCGCTTCGTGGCGAGCGGATCACTGCGCCTGGACGCGGTGGTCCCGGCCGAGATGAACGCGGAGGCGCTGAGCGTGCTGGAGGCGGGTCTCCCGTCGGTCGCCTACGGAACCCCGCTCCCTCAGGCGTACGCACCAGGCTCCTTCCCCCGCCGTCTGCTCGAACTCCCGCGGGTGGCAGGCGCGTTGCGCAGCCTCGTCGGCGTCGAGCCGACGGTGGACCACCACGCCGTGCACATCCGCGAGCCGCACAACGGTGAGGCCCAGCCCCTGCACGCGGACGCCATCATCGACGTACGCCCGGACGCCTTCGACGTCCAGCTGATGTACTACCCGCAGCAGGTGACGCTGGACATGGGCGGCACCCTCAGCGTGCCCGGCAGCCATCTGCGCCGCACCAACGAGTCCGACACCGGCCGCTACCAGAACCTCCGCGGCCAGGACCGGCTCGTCTGCCCGGCCGGGACGGTGGTGTTCCTGCACCACGGACTCTGGCACGGGGGCCGGCGCAACGACAGCGACATCCGGCGCTACATGTACAAGATCCGCTTCAACCCGACGCAGCGCCAGCGCCTCCTGTGGGACCACTCCGACCTGCACGACCCGCGGGTGCGCGCCGAACTCGACGCGCACTTCCCCTGGTACGAGCAGGCCACCGGCCGCCTGGAGCGCTACCACCGCGTCCTGCTGTGGCGCGAGCTGACCGCGGACCCCACGTTCGACCTCGACCACTGGGTCACCAGGGTCACCAACCGCCCCGCCGACCGCCCCGAGGTGCCCTCCGCATGACCAGCACCACACCCCAGCACACCACCGACGCCCCGCTGCCGCGCCAGCGCCTGCTGGTCCTCTACCTCTCCACCTCCGCGCTGGACGCCCCGGTCATCGGCTGGTCCCGCTACGACGGCACCGGGCAGACCTCCCCGACGTCCGGCGACAGCGACGAAGCACCGTACGAGACGGGCGTGGCGGCCCTGCGCGACGGCTGGCGCCTGATCCAGGCCTCGCCGCTCATCCCGCCGGGGCGGGGCAGCGAGTACGACGTGTCCTTCCTCAAGCACGAGTTCGTCTTCGAGCAGCTCGTGGACGTGCGCGGCTGACGGCCGCGCGCCCGGGACCGATTCCGCGGCGCACCCCCGCACGTCCCACGCCCGCCCCGCCGGAGCGGTCCTCACAGCTCCGTGACCCGGGGCAGCGGTCCCCCCTCCGGAGTCGATACCGTCACCGCCCCGTTCCCGGCGTCCCGCCTCACCCGGTACGTCGCCGCCGTGCGCCCCTCGCGGTCCGGCAGGACGACAGTCGTCTCCCCCGTCCCGGGCGCCACCAGCAGAGTGAGGCCGTCCGCCCAGTCGCCGTCCGGGCGCTGGTCGTCGGCACCGAACGCGATCACCGCGCCCGGCCGGACGTACAGCGGCAGGCTGTCGAAGCCGTGCCGCTCCCGCCGCCAGCACGGCCCCTGCACCTGCTCACCGGTGAGCAGATGGGTCCAGGTGCCTTCCGGGAGGTAGAACTCGACGTCGCCGTCCTCGGTGAACACAGGGGCCACCAGCAGGTCCGGCCCCAGCATGTACTGCCGGTCGAGCGCCCGGCACGTGGGGTCCCCGGGGAACTCCAGCAGCATGGGCCGCATCAGGGGCACACCCTCGCGGTGCGCCTCGGTGGCGGCACCGTACAAATACGGCATCAGACGGTGCTTGAGCAGGGTGAACCTCCGCGTCACCTCGACCGCCTCCTCCCCGAACTCCCACGGCACGCGGTACGAATCCGAACCGTGCAGCCGGCTGTGCGAGGACAGCAGGCCGAAGGCCAGCCAGCGCTTGAAGACGGCCGGATCGGGCGTGCCCTCGAAGCCGCCGATGTCGTGCGACCAGAAGCCGAAGCCGGACAGCGACAGGGACAGCCCGCCGCGCAGCGACTCCGCCATGGCTCCGAACGACGCCCAGCAGTCTCCGCCCCAGTGCACGGGGAACTGCTGGCCGCCCGCCGTGGCCGACCGGGCGAAGAGCACCGCCTCGCCGGCCCCGCGCTCCTTCTCCAGCAGCTCGAAGACGACCTGGTTGTAGAGGTGCGTGTAGTAGTTGTGCATGCGCTCCGGCTCGGAGCCGTCGTGCCAGCGGACATCGGTGGGGACGCGTTCGCCGAAGTCCGTCTTGAAGCAGTCGACACCCTGGTCGAGGAGGACCTTCAGTTTCCCCTGGAACCAGGCGCAGGCCCGCGGGTCGGTGAAGTCGACCAGGGCCATGCCGGCCTGCCACAGGTCCCACTGCCAGATGTCGCCGTTCGTCCGCCGCACCAGGTGTCCGAGCCGCGCGGCCTCCTCGAACAGGGCGGACTTCTGGGCGATGTACGGGTTGATCCACACGGAGACCCGCAGGCCCCGCTCCTTGAGCCGGGCCAGCATGCCCCCCGGGTCCGGGAAGACGTCCGGGTCCCAGGTGAAGTCCGACCACTGGTACTCGCGCATCCAGAAGCAGTCGAAGTGGAAGACGGACAGCGGAATCTCCCGCTCCGCCATCCCGTCCACGAAGGAGGCCACCGTCGCCTCGTCGTACTCGGTGGTGAACGACGTCGTCAGCCACAGCCCGAACGACCAGGCGGGCGGCAGCGCGGGCCGTCCGGTGAGCGCGGTGTAACGGCGCAGCACGTCCTTGGGGGTGGGCCCCGCGACGACGTAGTACGTCAGGGACTGGTCCTCGACGCTGAACTGCATCTGCCCGACCGACTCGGACCCCACCTCGTAGCCCACCCGCCCCGGATGGTCGACGAACACCCCGAACGCGCCGTCGGAGGTCAGGTGGAGACTGAACGGGACGTTCTTGTAGGCCTGTTCGCTGCTGGTGCCGCCATCGGCCTGCCACATGTCCACGACCTGGCCGTTCCTGACGAACGGGGTGAAGCGCTCGCCGAGCCCGTAGACCTGCTCGCCGACGCCGAGGGCGAGCTGCGCGGCCATGTGGTGGGAGCCGTCGCCGGTGGTGAGGAACGCCGTGCCCTTGCGGCCCGCCCGGGTCACCTCGCGCCCGTCCGCGTCGTGGAAGGACAGCGACCACGGGGCGGCGGCGTCCAGCCGGACGGACAGGGCGCCGCTCTCCAGCGCGACAACGTTGCCTTCCGTCCGCACCCGTCCCGCGGAAGCCTGTGCGCCGGGCAGCGCGAAGTCGGGGCCGGGGTTCCGCTTGCCCGTGTGATGCGTCAGGCGTACGCCGATGACTCCCTCGGCGGGGGAGAAGCAGTCGGTGGTCAGCAGGGGGGTGTTGAGGGTGTCGCCGCGGTGCCGTACGCGCTTGACGGCGGCGTACGCGGTGAACCGGTCGGTGCTCGTACGGATGTCGCGGACCTCGGTGGCGTACGAGGCCTGAACCCCGTCGCGCATCAACCAGAAGCCGTCGGTGAACTTCATGTTCTTCCCAGGGAAGCAGGGGCGGGACGGGGCGGCAGAACAGCTCGGCAGAGCTGCCGCCCCCGCCATTTGAGCGCACGCAAATCGAAAGGGCAAGGGTCGAAGGGCCAATTTGTTGAAGCGCTTCGACGGTGCTTTTGTGAGGGAGTTGAGGGCTCTTGCCCGCGTGGTACCGGAAAGGAGGTCCAGCGCTTCGACGGTGCGGGTGCGGCTCTGCCCCGGCCCGAGATCCCCCGGGGCCGGCGCCGGGCTGGGGTCACAGGCGCCGCAGGCGGATCACCCGGCTCGCGTAATCCCCGCCCGGCAGACCCAGGTCCAGACCCCGGGTGGTCAGGAGCGCACCGTCGTGGACCATCTCGCCGGCCGGCTCCTCGTATCGCGCGTCGGCGCGCAGACCGGGCAGGACCAGCGGGACGGGCGGCCGGCCGAAGCGGGACATTGGACAGCACGCGATGACGACGTGCTCCGAGCCGTCCCGGGCCGCGTAGTGCACGCCCCGGACGCCACCCTCCCCGGTGAGCCGGTACTGGTCCCCGTGCTGGACCAGGCCGCGGATCTCCTTGTACTCGGCCACCAGCGCGGCGGTCTCCGCCTTCTCCCGGTCGGTCAGCGCGGTCAGGTCGCCACCGAGGCCGAGCGCCCCCGCCATCGCCACGTGGAACCGGAAACGCAGCGGTGTCGCGCGTCCGGTGATCGCGTTCGGGCTGTCGGTGACCCACGCCGACATCGCCTGCGCCGGGAAGAGCTGGCTGAACCCGTGCTGGATGCCGAGCCGGTCCACGGGGTCGGTGTTGTCCGAGGTCCAGATCTCGTCGGTACGGGCCAGGACACCGAGGTCGGCGCGCCCGCCACCACCCGCGCACGCCTCGACGCGCAGGCCCGGGTGGTCGCCGCGCAACCGGTCCATGATCGCGTACACCGCGCGGGTGTGGTCGATCCACAGCCGGTCCGGGTCCCGGTGACCGCTCCAGCCGGCCTCGGTGACGACGCGGTTGGCATCCCACTTCAGGTAGTCGACGCCGTACTCCCGGACCAGGCCGTCCAGTGTCCGCAGGACCCACTCCGCCGCGTCCGGCCGCCCGAGGTTCAGCATGAGCTGGTTGCGCAGCTCGGTGGCCTGCCGGGTCGGGGCGTGCACGACCCACTCCGGGTGCTCGCGGTACAGGTCGCTGTCCGCGTTGACCATCTCCGGTTCGACCCACAGCCCGAACCTCATGCCCAGCCGGCGCACCTCGTCGGCCAGCGGGCGCAGACCGCGCGGGAAGACGTCGGGGCTCGGCGTCCAGTCGCCGAGTCCCGCCCGGTCGTTGCGGCGCGCGCCGAACCAGCCGTCGTCCAGTACGAAGAGTTCGGCGCCGAGGTCGGCGGCGATCGTGGCGAGTTCCCGCTGCCCGCTCTCCGAGACGTCGAAGGCGGTGGCCTCCCAGGAGTTGTAGAGGACCGGCCGGTCCTCGTCGGGCCGGGGCAGGACGTGGGAGCGGATGTGACGGTGCCAGGAGCGGCTGGCCGCGCCGAACCCCGAAGGGCTGTAGAGCCCGGCGAAGACCGGCGTGCACAGGCGCTGGCCCGGCTCCAGTGTCCAGCTGACGCCTTCGTGCCCGAAACCGCCGCTCCAGGTGGTACGGCCCACCGGGTCCCGGGACAAGGTGATGCGCCAACTGCCGCTCCAGTAAAGGGCGGTGCTCCAGACCTCACCCCGTTCCTCGTCGGCGGTTCCGTCGTCCAGGGCCAGCCATGGGTTCGCCTGGTGGCTGGTGACGCCGCGGCGGCTCGTCAGAACGGTCTCGGCCACCGGGAGCCGGTCGCGGCGCAGCTGGAACTCGCTGCTCCAGCCGCCCACCAGGTGGCTGAGCCGGTAGTCGGCGCGGTGGGGGAGCGTCCAGGAGGCGGAGTCGCAGCGCTCGACGGCGAGGGGCCCGCGGCCTGGTCCGCCCTGGTGGTCGTCCGCCGCGTCGGTCCCGGTGTGGGTGACTTCGGTCCAGCGCTCGATGACGTCGGTGTCGCCGCGCACGCGGTAGCAGAGGGCCGCGGCGAGGGGGTAGACGCGGTCCGCGAGGTGGATCCGCAGCGTTCCGTCGTCCTCGACGCCGTGTCCGTCGAACCGCCACTGGGCCCCTCGCACCCCGTCCGAGAAGCGCACTTGGAGCCCGGCGGGGCCGAACCGGGCACCGGTCTGGATGCCCAGCTCATCGGGTGCGGCGTCCGCGTCGAAGCTGCTGCCCGTGGGCGGCTGGGCCTCGGGCAGCGCGGCCACCTCGGAGCCCGTCAGGGGAGCGCCCCAGTAGACGTGCCGAGGGCTTCCGTCCTGGCCGACGCGCAGCGCGTACAGGCTGTGGGTGGTCCGCAGCAGGCCGAGGCCGGTCGCGGGATCGAAGGATACGGGCGGGTGGGTCAAGGTGAATCCCCTTGTGGGCAGCGGCAGTTGGGGCCCGACGGTAGGACGCGAAGCCCTGGGATTCAATACTTGACGAAGTTATTTAATGACCTCTAGGTTCCCCCCGTGCTTCCTGAACAGAGCGCCAAGACACTGGCGGCGACACCTGCGGCGTCCGCCGTCCTGGCCCTCCTGCTGACCGAAGGCCCACTGAGCCGGGTGGAGACGGCCCGCCGTCTCGGTCTGTCGTCGGCAGCCGTCACCAAGGCCGCGCGGCCCTTCCTCGACGCCGGGTACCTGCACGAACTCGCCGCCCAGCGGACCGCACCGGGAGCCGGGCGCCCGGTCAGCCCGCTGGCCGTCACCACGCAACGCGAGTTCTTCGCCGGGGTGAAGGTCATCACCGACGGCGCGGCCGACGGCCCCCACGGCGAGATCGTCGGCGTCCTCTGCGACCTGCGGGCCCAGGTCCGCGCCTCCCTGCGGCGGCCCCTCCCGGACCACGGCCCCGAGGCCGTCGTCCTGGAACTGGCCGCGCTCGTCGACCAACTCCTCGACACCGAGGCGGACTTCCGTGCCCGCACCCACCATCTGGGCATCGCCGTCGCCGGTGACATCGACAGATCCCGAGGGCTGGTCCGGCGGTCGGCCGGCCTCGGCTGGCGGAACATCCCCCTCGCACAGCTCGCGGCCGACGCGACCGGGCTCGACGTCACCGTCGAGAACGACGTCAAGGCGCTCACCGTCGCGGAGCACTGGTTCGGCGAGGGCGCGGGAACCGACTCGTTCGCCCTCGTCACCGTGGGGTCCGGCATCGGCTGCGGCATCGTCGTCGACGGCCGCCTGCTCACCGGCGCCCACGGCGTGGCCGGAGAGATCGGGCACCTGTGCATCGACCCGAACGGCGCGCGCTGCCGCTGCGGCGCCCGGGGCTGCGTCGAGACCGTCGCCGCCACCGGGGCGATTCTGGCGGCGGCCCGGGACGCGTCCGGCGACCCCGACCTGGACTTCGCCCGCGCCGTGGAGCGGGCGCGCGCGGGCGACGAGCGGGTGAAGGAGGTCTTCGCCAAGGCCGGAACGGCGATGGGCCTCGCGGTCGCGGCGATGGTCAACGTCTGCGGCCCCGAACGGATCGTGGTGTCCGGCGAAGGGCTGGACACCTACGACCTGTTCGAGGAACGCATCTGGGCCTCGTTCGCGGCGCACGCCTTCGGAGCCGCCGCTCAGGCCACGGTCCTCATCCGCCCCCACCCCTTCGAGCAATGGGCCCGCGGCGCCGCCGCGGTCAGCATCCAGGCCCTGTTCCCCCAAGGCCGCACCCCCCGCTCACGGTGACCGCGCGCGAAACGCGCTGAACGTGCACGCGGCCTGACGTGTCGGGGGCAGTGGCTGCCTGTTACCGGAGGGTGGACCACTTCTGGCTGCTCTGGCCGTTGCAGGTCCGCAGGACGGCCGGAGTCCCGTTCGCCGTCCCGGCCCCGTCGACGTCGAGGCACAGCCCGGCATGGGCGTTGCGGAGCGAACCGTCGGAACCGGCGGTCCACTTCTGGTTGTTCTGGCCGTTGCAGGGCCAGATGATGACCGGCGTGCCGTTGGTGGTTCCCTGGTTGGAGGCGTCCAGGCACTTGTCGCCGTAGACGCGGATCTCGCCGCCGGCCCAGGTGGTCCACAGCTGGTTGGCGGCGGTGTGGCAGTCCCAGATCAGCGTCTTGGTCCCGGCCGCCGTGGCGGCACCGTCCACGTCCAGGCAGCGGCCGGAGCCGGTACCGCGCAGGCGTGCGGTGGTGGCGGCCAGCGGACTGCCGCCGGTCACCTTGAACACGGCGACACCGTGCGCGGGGACACTGGCCGATATCTGCCCGGAGGTGGTCGACGTAGCGCCCGACCACAGGTCGGTGAGGGAGAACGAGCCGCCGGACAGCCCGACTTGGGAGACCGTGGTGGTGACGGTCGCGGTGGCGCCGCCCCGGTTGAACAGGCCGACCGCCACGGATCCGTCGGACAGCGGCTTGGCGAACACCTCGGTGGCGCCGTCGTCGCGGACCCGGCGCCCGCCCGCGCCCAGCGGGTCCTGGTTGACCGCGAGCAGGCGCGGGCTGCGCAGGATCGCGCTCACGTCGGCGGACATGGTGCGGATGTCGTTGCCCGCCATCAGGGGGGCGCTCATGAGCGCCCACAGGGCGAAGTGGGAACGGGACTCGGTCAGGGACAGGCCGGGGCGGCCCACGACCAGCATGTCGGGGTCGTTCCAGTGCCCGGGTCCCGACTGCGCGGCGAGCGGCGCGGTGACGTCGAGGACGTTGCCGACGCCCATGGGGTAGCTGTTGGTGTTGTTGTTCTGCCAGATGTCGAGCAGGTCCTCGGTCGTCCGCCACAGGTCGGCGACCTCGCCCCAGTCGTACTTGTCGCCGGCGGGGGAGTGGAAGCTGTTGGGGTTGATGCTGTAGACGATGGGCCGGCCGGTGGCGCGCAGGGCGTCGCGCATCAGGGTGAACTGGGCGACCTGCTCGCGGAGGGTGCCGCTGCTGGAGCACCAGTCGTACTTGAGGTAGTCCACGCCCCAGGAGGCGAATGTCTTGGCGTCCTGCGCCTCGTGGCCCTTGCTGCCGGTGGAGCCGGGGTAGGTGCCCACGCCCTGGGCGCACGTCTTCTCGTTGGGGGCCTGGTAGATGCCGAACTTCAGGCCTTTGCCGTGGATGTAGTCACCGAGCGCCTTCATTCCGCCGGGGAACTTGGTGGGGTTGGCCCGCAGGTTGCCGGCCGCGTCACGCCGCGGGTCGAACCAGCAGTCGTCGACCACCACGTACCGGTATCCGGCGTCCCGCATGCCCGAGGACACCATCGCGTCGGCGGCCTCGCGCACCTGCGCCTCGGTGATCCCGCACCCGAAGCTGTTCCAGCTGTTCCACCCCAGCGGAGGGGTGGGCGCGGGGCTGCCCGGTGCGGCCTCGGCGGCCGTGGCGACGGTGTCAGAGGCGGAGGCGGTGGCGGTGGCGGTGGCGGTGAGCGTCAGTGCGGTGGCTGTGAGGAGACGCAGCAGTCGTCTGCGCAGGGAAACCATGGGAGGTCCTTCCCGGGAGGCGGAGCGGAAGCCACTCCGCCTCCCACAAGGGGCAGGGTCACGCGCGTGTGATCACACGCGCGCGGGTCAGCGCCGCAGGGTGAGCAGGGCCGGCCGGTAGGGCAGCTTCAGGTAGTCGGTGCCGTCCGATGAAGGGGACCTGCCCTGGTAGAGGAACTGGAGGTTGCAGGGGTCGACGGTCATCGTCTGGTCGGGGTTGGTGCGGACCAGGTCGCCGTGGCTGATGTCGTTGGTCCAGGTGGCACCGCTGTTGGCCTTGCCCGCGAAGGGGCTGCTCTCGCTGCCGGCCTGGACGGTCCACGGACCGTTCAGACTGGAGGCGGTGAACGAGCGGAAGTAGCGGCCGCCCGCCCCCCTCGCCTCAACGATCATGAGGTACTGGTTCTGGCCCTGGACCTTGTAGACCTCCGGCGCCTCGAACAGCTTCTCCTCGGTGTCGCTCATCACCGTCGTGTACGACGAGCCGAAGCTGCCCGGGAAGTTCCCGATCGGCATGGTCGACTTGAAGATGCTGCCCTTGTCGTTGGCGAAGAACAGGTACATGTTCTGGCCGTCGGCGATCACGGTCGGGTCGATCGGGCCGCCGGTGGGGACGCTGCCGGTGAACAGCGCCTGCGGCGCGGACCAACTCGCGGGATCAGTCGGGTCGTTGGAGGTGCGGTACGTGAAGGGCCAGGCGGTGCCCCATCCGTTCGAGACGAGCACCCAGATCTTCTTGGGGGCGAAGTAGAAGAGCTTGGGCGCCACCGCGGACCCGCTGATCTTGGTCTGGCCGGTCGAGGCCATGTCCGACCAGTTCGTGAAGGGACGGAACATCGTGGCACCCCACGAGGTCCCGTCGGAGGTGGTCGCGTAGACCAGGTGCCGGCCGTTGTACGTCACCGTGGTGAAGTCCTTGAGCGCCACCTGACCGTTCGCCGGCTGTGCCAGCGGACCGGTCGACGTCCACCGGTAGGCCGACGGAAGAGAACACGAGGTGGGCGTGCCGGCCAGGCCGGTCCACTTCTGGGCGTCGGCGCCGTTGCAGTTCCACAGCCGCACCACCGTGCCGTTGGCCGTGGCGCCGCCGCTGACGTCCAGACACAGCCCGGACTCCACGGCGACGATCGTGCCGTCGGCGTTCACCCGCCACTGCTGGTTCGTACCGCCGTTGCAGGACCAGATCACCGGCCGGGTGCCGGCCGTGGTCGCGTGGCCCGGGACATCCAGGCACTTGTCGCCGTACACCGTCAGCTGGTTGCCGTCCGTCAGCGTCCACTGCTGGTTGCTCCCGCCGGAGCAGTCCCAGATCTGCACGCCCGTGCCGTCGGTCCGGGCGGCGCCCGGTACATCGAGACACCGGTTGGAACCGGCACCGCGCACGGCACCGGTGGTGGCCGCCTGAGAGGGACTGACGACGAGCGTCGCCGCGGCGATCAAGGTCGCGAGCACCACGGACAGTTGTCTGCGGCTGAAACGTAGCCTGCGCAATTCGGACCTCATTCGTTGAGTGAGCGTTCCCGGTCCGGCCCCGCCCCCGGCTGTCTGGACCGTCGACCCGGTGGACCTTCCCCGCATCGCCCTTGACCGCTATTTCGAACGTGGGTCGAGTTACCGGACGAGGAGTGGCGCCGAACGTAGAGGGTGTCCCGTGCGGAAGTCAACGCATGTGACAGGGCGGCTTTTTGAGGCCCCGGGACGGGGGTCAGCCGCCGGCCAGGGTGGTCCACTTCTGCTGGGGGCCGCCGTTGCAGTCCCACAGCACGAGCTGCGTGCCGTCGGCCGTGGAAGCGCCCGGCACATCGAGGCAGCGGCCGGAGGCGGGGTTGCGGTAGCCGCCGTCGTAGGGCTGCCAGACCTGGTTGGGGCCACCGTGACAGGACCAGAGCTGCACCTTGGTGCCGTTGGCCGTGCTGCCGCCCGCGGCGTCGAGGCACTTGCCCAGGGAGTGCAGGGTGCCGTCGGTGTAGGCCGACCAGTACTGGTGGGCGCCCTCCCCGCAGCTCCACGTCTGGACGGCGGTTCCATCGGCGCTCTGGGCGCCGTTGACGTCCAGGCTCTTGCCGGCCACGCCGGACCGCACGCGGGCGGGCGCGGGGGCGGGATTCCTCAGCCACCCGGCGCTGTCCGCGGACCGGACACCGCGGTGGAAGGCGTCGGCCATCTTCTGGTAGCCGGAGTCGTTGGGATGCAGCGGGTCCGCCAGGTCGGCCGCGGTCAGCGCGCTCATGTCGACGAACGCGACGTGTTTGCCCGCGGCCTGGGCGTCGCTGACGATCCGGCGGGTGGCCTGGTTGTACGTGCCCCGGAACCGCTCCTCCGAGCTGCTGGTGGACACCACCAGGGAGGCGACGAGGACGGTGGCGTCGGGGACGTCGGCGGTGATCCGGCCGACCAGCGACCTCAGCCGGCCGATGGCGCTGTCGACCTCGGAGGCCCCCTGGAGGTCGTTGGTACCGATGTGCAGAGTCACGACGTTGGGCCGGTAGCGGGTCAGCGAGGCGTCGGCGAGCGCGGCGATCTCGTCGATGCGGTACCCGGGGTGGCCCTCGTTGTCCGGATCGGACATCGAACCGCTGCGCACCGTGCCCACGAAGTCCAGCGGATGGCCGTCCGACACGAGCCGGTCCCGCAACGGTGCGCGGTAGCCGTTGCCGGTACTGCTTCCCACTCCCCAGGTGATCGAGTCGCCCAACGGCATGACCCGCAAGGGCGTGGTGGAGGCGGCGGAGGCCGGGGCCACGCCCGTCGCCGTCACCCCGAACGTGACAGCGACAAGCGCGATCAGGGAGAGAAACCAAGACCTTCTCATGCAGTCTCCTTCAGTTCTGTGAGTAAGTGCTCCAGCGACGGGGCCGGCCACCGTCCGGCCGCACTCCCGTGCAGGGCGGTTGCCCGGGACGGGCGTCAGGCGGGCTCCCCGTACTGCGCTCCGCGTCCGTTGGTGGCGACGTAGACCCGCCCGTACACCCGCGGGTCACCGCTGATGGCGGCTCCGGTCCAACCCCATTGGTGCTGGTCGTCGTTGATCCGCGTCCAGGTCTTCGCCTGGTCGTCGGAGCGGTGGATGGCGTTGGCGCCCTCGACGGCACCGACCAGGTAGATCGCCGGGTAGGACGCACCCCGCGCGGCCTTGCCGAAACCCAGGGTGTGCGCGGCACGGCAGCTGCCGACCTCGGCGAAGGTCGCGCCCGCGTCGGTCGACCGGTGAAGGCCGTCCCCCTTGAGGCTGAGCCACAGGTCGCCGGAGCGGCCCGGAGCGGCCGTCAGCTGGAACTCGCTGTCGCCCCTGCTCAGGCCACCGGCTCGCGCGGCGAAGGTCCGGCCGCTGTCGGTGCTGGCGAACACCGTGCCGGTCGCGGTGTCGAAGGCGTAGAAGCGGGCCGGGTCCACGGGATCCGCGACCGGAGCGGCACCCTTCGGGAAGGAGGCGACCTCGGACCAGGTGGCGCCGTTGTCCGTCGAGCGGAATCCGGGGTTCGCCGCGCCGAAGGACCACAGCAGCACGCTGCCGTCGGCGTTGGTGGCGATCGGCCCCGGCGCGTCCTTGGCGTGGGCGGGTTGCGCGCCGAAGGGCGCCCAGGTTCTGCCGCCGTCGTTCGAGAAGGCGCCGTTGCCCTCGTTGCCCCAGCCCACCCGGACCACGTACGACGGCTTGCCCGCCGCCAGCGACAGGCCGGTGCAGGTGGCGAACACCGGGTTCGACGCCATGCCGCGCGACGGCGACGCCGTGAGCCGCTCGTGGTACATCACACCGATGTCCCCGGACCCGCTGAGCAGGTGCGCCTCACCGGTGGGCGGCGAGACCAACTGGCGGATGGACGCCTCCTCCAGGCCGCGGATCTGCGGGGCCCAGTGCGTGAGGTCGCGGGTGCCGTAGAGGGTCGCGCCGGTGCCGTAGACGACATGCTGCGAGTCGTACGGGTCCAGGGCGAGGGCCTGGATCCACCAGCCGAACTTGGGCTTGTCCGTGCCCCACTTGAGGTAGGGGGTCTCGGAGACGTCGAGGACGGCCCGGTCCTTCAGGGACGTCCAGGTGCGGCCGCCGTTCGTGGAGCGGAAGACGGTGTCCGTCTCGGCCCAGCGGTTGTTCGTGGAGACGACCACCGTGCCGGGGCGGCGGGCGTCGACGGCGACACCGCCGTAGCCGAAGGAGTCGACGGACCCGTCCGTCGAGGTTCCGCCCGGCTTCACGGGCGTGACCTCGGTCCACTTGCCGTCGGCGGTGCGCAGCTTGTGCACGCTGCCGTCGGACTGGCCGTTGGGCCCCGGCGCGTTGGCGTACGTCACGTACAGCTCTTGCGTGTGCCTGTCGTACGCGGCGCGGATCGGCACCTTGGCCGCCGTGCCGGCGGGCTGCCCGGGGACGGCCTCCCAGGTCGCGCCGCCAGAGGTGCGGTACAAGTGGGGACGGCCGGCGGTGCCGTCGGAGTCGCCCCAGCCGGCGTAGACCGTACGGCCCGCGGCGACGAGGAACGTGACGCCCTGACCGGTGGCACCGGGCGCCGCCGGGAAGCTCGCGGGCCGCCAACTGGCGCCCCGGTCAGTTGACTTGAGCAGGCCGTCGTGCCGGGTGCCCAGCCACAGCGTGTCGCTGTCGCGGGGGTCGACGAGCAGCCGCTCTCCCGTACCGCGTCCGTCCTCGTTGCCGCCCAGCTTGACGGTGAGGTCGGTGCGCTTCCAGGTGGCACCGCGGTCCTCGGAGCGCAGTACGGCCCCGTTGCCGGCCCACGACTGGGTGTACGCGCCGAGGGCGAGGTACAGCCGGTCCGGGTGGGTGGGGTCGACGGCCAGGGCCTCGACGCCGAGCAGGTTCCAGTCGTCCCAGCCGAGATGATCGGTGAGCGGGACCCAGCGGTCGGTCCGGTCGTCCCAGCGGTAGGCGCCACCGATGTCCGTACGGGCGTAGGCGAGGCCTCGGCGGGAGGGATGGAAGAGAATGCCGGTGACGAACCCGGTCCCGCCCTGGACGACGTTGCGCCAGCGGTAGACGGGGCCCGCGGCCTCGCCGCCGCTCCCCGCTGCCTCGGCACGTCCTCGCAGGCCCGGCAGGGCGGCGACCGCGGCCGTGGCGGCGGTCCCGGCGAGTGCGGCTCGTCTGCTGAGGTGGAATGCGCGCATGACTCTCCTCTTTCCGTGCAGGACAAAGGGGGAGGCCGCGGGCGCTCCCGTACCCGACCGCGGAGAACAGGGGGATGGCTGTCGGTACGGCGCGGGAGGGCTGAACGGCGAGGGTCGGCAGAAAACGCGGGTGACGCATTCGAAGCGCTTCGACGTGGCTGCCAGGCTAGGTGAACGCCCAGGGGCCTTCAAGGGTCGGTACGGAGATTCCTCCCCTGCCTCTGTGCGGCATTGGGGTCTGACTCCTCCAACACGCTCGCGTGGCCGCGAATGTGCTGAGTCGCCAGGCTTGTCGGACGGGACGGTGTGTCGCTAACCTCGCGGCTGGTTCAAGCGCTTCGACACGTCCATGCAGAAGAGTCGCCGCCCGTGAACAAGTCCGCACGGTGGAGGAAGCATGAGCAGACAAAGGCGCCGCTTCGCGGCCGCGGCCGCCCGCCTGGCGCGGGCGACACCCGTCGGCAGGGCCGGAGGATGGCTGAGGAGGGCGGCCACAGCGGTGGCTGTGGCCCTGAGCGTCCTGGCGGGCGGCGTGACGTCCGCGTCACCGGCGTCCGCGGCGACGCTGACCCTGGTCGACAACTTCGGCCACAACCCGACGAACCTCCAGATGTACGAGTACGTGCCGGCCAAGCTGCCCCGTCATCCAGCCGTGCTCGTGGTCGCGCACTGGTGCACCGGATCCGGCCCTGACGTGTACCACAACACGGAATTCGCGTCACTGGCCGACCGGTACGGATTCATCGTGGTCTACCCCTCGATCACGGGTGACATCAAGTGCTGGGACGTCGCGTCGGACGCCGCGCTGAAGCACGACGGCTCCAGCGACCCGGCCGGCGTGATGTCCATGGTGCGGTGGGAGATCGCGAAACGCGGTGCCAACCAGCATCGGGTCTACATGACCGGCATCTCCTCCGGCGCGATGCTGACCAATGTCATGCTCGCCGACTACCCGGACGTGTTCAAAGCCGGATCGGCGTTCATGGGCGTGCCGTACCACTGCTTCTACACCGGCACCTTCCGCGGCTGGAACAGTGACTGCTCCACAGGCAACATCACCAAGACCCCGCAGGAATGGGGCGACCTGGCCCGCGCCGCCCACCCCGGCCACACCGGGCGACGGCCGCGCATCCAACTGTGGCACGGCACCCAGGACGAGGCCCTCGACCACCACAACCTCGGCGAAGAGATCAAACAGTGGACCAACGTCCACGGTGTCGGCCAGACCCCGGTCTGCACCGACCAGCCCCAGCCGAACTGGACAAGGACCCGCTACGGTGACGCCGGCACGCAGCCACCGGTCGAGGCCAACAGCTTCCAGGGCTACGGCCACGAGTTGCCCAAACCCGGCATGGCACTGCTGGCCCTGAGGTTCATGGGCCTGGCACCCTAGGGCATGTTTCGAAAGTCCCGTCTGCCTGGCGACGCCTGGCACGCACGCTCGCAGCGTTGTCGGGATCGCCCCGATACCACCAGTATCGGGGCGACCCTCCGCCTTGCGATCGCACGCACCAGACGCCGCCAGGCCCGCCCTGCGGGCGGACGACGCTACTTTCGAAACACGCCCTAGTCCCGCGAGGTCTTCGACCTGGTCGGACAGGTCCCCCGTACCCCCACGTCATAGGGGCGTCCGGGAGACGTGAGAGGGTCTGGGGCGTGAGTGAGACACCGTCGAACACCCTGCAATACCGCTTTGACGGGCCGGAGGACGCCCCGGTCCTGATCCTTGGTGCCTCACTGGGGACCACATGGCACAGGTGGGCGAATGCGTCCTGTGGGGTCTAGGTGGTCCAGGTCAGGGGCGTAAGAGCAGGTCAGGGCCTTGCGGTCCAGATATGTCAACGTGGTTGGTGACTAGGCCGCCCCACCGGCACGAAGTTCGCCGCGTTCGAACAGGCCCCGGCAACGAGCCAGAGCAGCGAAGTCGCATGGCTCCGCCTCGTCGCCAAGGCTTACGTCAAGACCACCGCCGACCCGGCACACACCCTGCTCGCCGCTATCGGAGCACACGCATGAGCACCACCGCAGCTCGCACCATCACCGACGCACTCCAGCCCCGCAACGTCCTCCTCGTCGGCATGCTGGGCATCGGCTTGGCCGCCGCCGGCGACTGGACCGGCCTCCCCTGGGGGCTCCTCGGCGCCGTCTGCGCCGGGATCATCCCCGCGGCCTACATCGAGTGGCACCGCAAACGCGGAACCTGGGGCGACAGGCACGTCGTCGACCGCACGCAGCGCGCCCCGATCTTCTTCGTGATCCTCGGCTCCATCGGCCTCGGCTCCGTGGCGATGATCCTTGGCCACGCGCCCACGGGCATCCTCGTCGCGATGATCGCGCTGTGGGCGATGACCGTCGTCCTCCTGGCAGTGAACTCCGCCTGGAAGATCAGCGTCGACTCCGCGGTCGCCTCCGCAGTCGTCGCGATGCTGGCGGTCATTGCCTCCCCGTGGTGGATCGCCGCGTACGTGCTCGTCGCCGCCGTGTGCTGGTCGCGCGTCGCGCTGACCTACCACTCCACCGCCCAGACCGTGGCGGGCGCCTCGCTCGGCGCGGCCACCACCGCAGTGTTCCTCCTGACGTAGACCGGCCGCGACCTTGTGGAGGCGACGTTGGGCCACGAGATCTCCCGTGGCCCATCGCGGTTGCGGCCCCCCCAAGGGGGACAGTATCGGCCGTTCGACGGTACGGCACCGCTCAGGCCACAGCGTCGCCGAGGACTGCACGCATGGCCTTCTCGCTCACGTACGGGCCGCACTCTCGGCCCCTCCCCGGGGCTTCTACTGCGCCGCCCCCGTGCTTGTAAGGATGAGTCGACCGCCGCAACGCCCCACTCGCCGACCGCATCATCGTCCCCGACCAGGACCGCATTTCCGAGAGCGGTACCTACCGGGACCTGGTCAATCGGCCGGAGGCTTCTGCGAGATGCTCAAGCTCCAAGGAGCCGACGTGCCTGCGTGTGCTCACCGCGCCGAGGCGTACTCATCGTTCTGTCCGCCGACGTCGCGGTCGCTGTGAGGGGACGGGGAGTTCCGCCGTGTGGGCGATGCGCAGCAGAGCCCGCACCAGACGTTCGCGCTGGACGTCGAGTTCGGTGACATGCGGTTCGCGACCGGGAGACTGGCTCGCACAAGCGCGATGTCGGCAGCGCTCACGGGCGGGTGGGCTCCGGAGCGCGTTCCGCGCCGGTCCGGTCTGGATTTGGCGGGCACGGAAGCGATGCGCTGCCGAGCGCTGTACATGGGAACGGTCGTACTTCTCTCTCATTGAAGTCAGCGCGCTGTGCCGGGCGGCATCGTCGTTGCGACTGAGGTGTGCGTAAGTGGGGGCTGCGCCGCAGCGCTGTGCGGCACAGGCGGGCCTTCAACGCGCCCTGGACGGTTTTTCTTTGCCTGCCTTCTCGTTCTTCTGCGCCTTCTTGACCTTTTTCTCTTTTGCGGGCTTGCCGGGCTTGCCGGGCTTACCGGCCTTCCCGCCGGGCGATTCCGTCTTCGCCTGTCCTGCCGTCTGGGGAGCTCGCTCTGTCGGGGCCGCTGGGGGGCCGGCTGACCCGGCGGGTCCCCTGGCGGCTGCACCAGGACCGGTCGTAGCGCTGACGGATCGTTCCCGCCCGGCCGGGGGAGGGGCAGTGGCGGAACGGGTGCGTGAGTCGTGGGTGGTGTCACCGGACGACGTGGCGGAGGTCTCCTGAGCGGATGACGGCGGGGGCGTGGGATACGTGTCGTTCCGTCCCTCGGAAGAGCTGGGGGAATCGGATTTTGCGGAGGGGCCGCTGGTGGTTCGTTTCCCGCTCTCGTTGTTTCCCTGGTGCCGCGGGCTGTCGGAGATGCCGAGGGTGACGGCCAGGACAGTGGCGAGTGCGGCGGTTCCACCGGCGACCAAGGCATGGCGCCGGGCGGGTGTGGCCTTCGGCGTGACGGCGACCGCGGCGGCGGCCGAGGGGGCGGTGTGCGCGGGGTCCGTGTGCGTGGGATTCGTGTCCCGTGCCGGAACCGGGTGCGAAACGGCGTTCGTGAGGTATGCCGCAGAAGAGAGGAGTGCGGGCCCCGTCGTGCCGGTGAGGGTGCCCAGTGCGGTGGCGCAGTCCTGTGCCGACGGCCGAATTGGTTCGTCCAGGGCCGTCATGTCCCGCAGCAGATGCCCGAGTTGTTCCGGCAGAGAACTGGGCAATGCGGGTTGGCGGTGCAGTCGTGCGATCGCGGCCTCCAGGGGCCCGCCGTCGTATTCGAGCCTGCCTGTGAGGCATTCGAGGAGCACCAGGCCAAGAGCGTAGATGTCGGCGCGCTGGCCGACGGGCCGGCCGAGCACCTGCTCGGGAGACAAGTAGGCGGCGGTGCCCATGAGCGCGCCGGTAGCGGTGTGAGTGGTGGCGTCGAGCAGTCGGGCGATACCGAAGTCGGTCAAGTGCGGGCGGCCCGAGGCGTCCAGGATGATGTTGGACGGTTTGACGTCACGGTGCACGACCCCTGCCTCGTGGGCATGGGCCAGCGCCTCGGCGAGTGCGGCGCCGAGTGCGGCGGTCTCCCCGGGGGTCAGGGTGCCTTCGGCGATGCGGTCTTTCAGCGTGGGCCCGTCGATCAGCTGCATGACCAGGTAGGCGTGGCCGTGGTGTGTTCCGGCGTCGTAGGCGGTGACCAGCGCGGGGTGCTGCAGCCGGGCCAGGATCACGGCCTCGCTCTGGAAGCGCTCCTCCATGCCGATGTCGGTGCCCGGCCGGAAGACCTTGACCGCCACCGGCCGCTTGAGACGCAGGTCCACACCGCGGTGTACGTCGGCCGCACCGCCCGAGCCGATGAGCGCGTCCAGACGATACCGACCGGCCAGCACTTCGGCGGAGAACCGCGAGGTCAGTGCGAGAGCCGACTCACGGAGTCCCATGCCATCTCCCATCGCTGCAAAAGGCGGGGGCTCGTCCAGGTGGTGGTCGACACGGCCCCGAACGCAAGTACCCCGGAAAGATTGAGCCATCCCTGGCGCCGCCAGCCGACGCTTGCTCGGGCCCGCGGCGGAGAGGCGTCGACGCTGCCGCCGCAGAGCGCCCGGCGAACCGATGTCGCCGACGACCGGGTGCGCGAGCCGGTGCCGGTACGCCGACTCGTCCCTGCTGCTGCTGTGGGCCACGAACGACTGGCGATGACACCCCCTGAAGGACGTGCAGGCGCAGGGTGAAACCGACGAGAAGCGGCGGCCTGCTGCCGACTGTCCAACGCAGTACCTGGTGTGCGAGTGGCGTGCGACGAATCGTCGCGCGCTGGCGGCGGAACTCGACGACGAGTCTCAAAGGTCCGGGGGCAGCGCCCGGACGTGCCGTCGTGAGAGGGCTGAGGTGAGCTACGTTCACCCCGGCGATGTGACATCTCGTGACAGATGAGAGGGTCTGGCGGGTGAGTGAGACACCGATGAACACCCTGCAATACCGCTTTGACGGGCCAGAGGACGCCCCGGTCCTGATCCTGGGTGCCTCACTGGGTACCACATGGCACATGTGGGACCGCCAGATACCCGAGCTGACCCGGCACTGGCGGGTCTTCCGGTTCGACATGCCCGGGCACGGCGGCGCCCCCGCACACCCGTGCGGGTCCGTCGGGGAGCTGGCCGGGCGGTTGCTCGCGACCCTCGACGAGCTGGGCGTGCGGCGCTTCGGGTACGCCGGCTGCGCCTTCGGCGGGGCCATCGGCGCCGAGCTGGCGCTGCGGCATCCGCAGCGGGTCGCCTCGCTGGCGCTGATCGCCGCGTCGCCCAGGTTCGGCACCGCCGACGAGTTCCGCCGACGCGGTGTGATCGTGCGCAGCAACGGCCTCGACCCCATCGCCCGCTCCGCGCCCGAGCGCTGGTTCACGCCAGGGTTCGCCGCCGCGCAGCCCGCGATCACCGACTGGGCCGTGCAGATGGTGCGCACCACCGACCCCGGCTGCTACATCGCGGCCTGCGAGGCCCTCGCCGCCTTCGACGTCCGCGCCGAACTGGGCCGGATCGGCGTGCCCACGCTGGTCCTCGTCGGCTCCGAGGACCAGGTCACCGGCCAGGGCGAGGCCCGCACCCTCGTCGCCGGGATACCGGACTCGCGGCTCGCCGTCGTGCCCGGCGCCTCGCATCTCGCGCCCGTGGAGCAGCCCGCGGCCGTCACCGACCTGCTCGTGCGCCACTTCTCCACGGCCTGGCAGGACACGCAGACGGCGATCATCACACCCACGCTCGGCAAGCCCGTCACCACCCCGCTGCCCGCAGCCCCCGTCACGCCCATGGCTCCCGTGGCTCCCCTGGCACCCATGGGTCCCGTGGCGGAGATCGCCTCGCCGGAGCAGCCCGAGGCCGTGGCCGGCGCGGTCAGGAGCGACCCGTACGAGGCGGGGCTCAAGGTCCGCCGGGAGGTGCTCGGCGACGCCCACGTGGACCGGGCGCTGGCCGCCGCCGACGACTTCTCCGGCGACTTCCAGGAGCTCATCACCCGCTACGCCTGGGGCGAGGTGTGGAACCGCCCGGGTCTGGACCGCCGCTCCCGCAGCTGCGTCACCCTCACCGCCCTCGTCGCCGGCGGCCACCTCGACGAGCTGGCCTTCCACACGCGGGCCGCCCTGCGCAACGGCCTCACCCCGGCCGAGATCAAGGAAGTGCTGCTCCAGGCCGCCGTCTACTGCGGCGTTCCCGCGGCGAATTCGGCCTTCAAGGTCGCCCAGGCCGTGATCCGTGAGGAAACCACGCCCCCGGAGTAGCAGGATGGGGGGATGACTGGCATGACGAACCCCGCCGACAGCTCCCCCTCGCGCGCGAAGCGCATGACCTTCACGAAGAAGTCCCACGCGTGCGTGCGTCTCGAAAAGGACGGACGCACGCTGGTCATCGACCCGGGCGGCTTCAGCGAGGGCGACGCGGCCCTCGGCGCCGACGCGATCCTGGTCACCCACGAGCACCCCGACCACTTCGACGAGGGCCGGCTGCGCACCGCCCTGGAAGAGCGCCCCGACACCGAGATCTGGACGCTGAAGTCGGTCGCGGACCAGCTCACCGCCGCCTTCCCGGGCCGCGTGCACACCGTCGGGCACGGCGACACCTTCACGGCCGCCGGGTTCGACGTCCAGGTGCACGGCGAGCTGCACGCCGTGATCCACCCGGACATCCCCCGCATCACCAATGTGGGGTACCTCGTCGACGGCTCGGTGTTCCACCCGGGCGACGCCCTGACCGTCCCCGACCAGCCCGTGGAGACCCTGCTGCTCCCGGTCATGGCGCCCTGGAACAAGATCTCCGAGGTGATCGACTACGTACGGGAGGTCAGGCCGCAGCGCGCCTACGACATCCACGACGCGCTCCTCACCGACCTCGCCCGGCCGATCTACGACCACCAGATCGGGGCCCTGGGCGGCGCCGAGCACCTGCGTCTGACGCCGGGGGAGACGGCCGAACTCTGACTGTCGGTGGCGGCCGGTAGGTTGTGAGGCATGCGCATCGCGACCTGGAACGTGAACTCGATCACCGCTCGGCTGCCGAGGCTCCTGGCCTGGCTGGAGAGCACCGGCACGGACGTGCTGTGCGTCCAGGAGACCAAGACGACGGCCGAGGGCTTCCCCGCCGCCGAGCTGCGCGAGCTGGGCTACGAGTCGGCGGTCCACGCCACCGGCCGGTGGAACGGCGTCGCGCTGATCTCCCGGGTCGGCCTGGAGGACGTCGTCAGGGGCCTGCCGGGCGACCCCGGGTACGAGGGCGTGGACGAGCCCCGTGCCGTCTCCGCCACCTGCGGCCCGGTCCGCCTCTGGTCGGTGTACGTGCCGAACGGCCGCGAGGTCGACCACGCGCACTACGCCTACAAGCTCCAGTGGTTCGAGGCCCTGAAGGCCGCTGTCGCCGGGGACGCGGGCGGCTCGCGCCCGTTCGCCGTCCTCGGCGACTTCAACGTCGCGCCGACCGACGACGACGTCTGGGACCCGGCGCTCTTCGTCGGCGCCACGCACGTCACCCCCGCCGAGCGCGCCGCCCTCGCCTCCCTGCGCGAGACGGGCCTGACCGACGTCGTGCCCCGCCCCCTGAAGTACGACCACCCGTACACGTACTGGGACTACCGCCAGCTCTCCTTCCCGAAGAACAAGGGCATGCGCATCGACCTCGTGTACGGCAACGAACCGTTCGCGAAGGCCGTCACCGACTCGTACGTGGACCGCGAGGAGCGCAAGGGCAAGGGCGCCTCCGACCACGCACCGGTCGTGGTCGACCTGAACCTCTGAGCCCCTTAGGGCACCAGCTGGCGCAGGTCCACCGAGTCCGCCAGCGCCGCGAGCCCCGCGTCCCCCGGATGCAGGTGGTCCCCGCTGTCATAGGAGGGGAGCAGCCGCGCCGGGTGCGCGGGGTCGCGCAGCACCTCGTCGAAGTCGAGCACGGCGTCGAAGTCCCCGCCGCCGCGGAGGTAGGCGTTGACCGCCTCCCGCCGGGTGTTCGCCGCCGCCGTGCAGAGCGACTCGCCCTCGCAGGGCGCGATCGTCGCCGCCACCACCCGCAGCCCCCTGGCCCGGGAGCGCTCCGCGATCTCCCGCAGGCCCGCGATCACCTCCCGCGCCGAGGCCCCCCAGCGCACGTCGTTGACCCCTTCGAAGACCACGACCGTGCGCGCCGACGTCTGTGCGAGGACGTCACGGTCCAGGCGGTGCAGGGCACTGACCCCGCCCGTGTCCGTGGAGACGCCGTCGCCGGGATAGCGGTCGGCGACCACGCGGTTGGCCGAGATCCCCTGGTTGAGGACGCCGTAGCGCGGGACCCGCGACTGGTTCAGGAGCCGGGTGGCGAGGACGTCGGGCCAGCGCCGGTTGGCGTCCGGCGTCGACTTGACGCCGTCGGTGATGGAGTCGCCGAGCAGCACCACGGAGCCGGGCCCGCCCCCTACGTCGACACCCGTGAGCAGCGGCCATGTCGTGATCGTCGAGGTGTACGCGGCCGGGGAGGCGTCCGCCGCGTGGTCGCCCGGCCCGCTGACGTACGAGCGCTGGAGGGCCTGGCTGTGCACGGGCGCCGTCACCACCGGACCGGGCAGATGTAAGCTGACCAGCAGGTTCGTGTCCGCGGGCACCCGGAAGTCGAGCGGATCGCTGACCGCCCGGGCGCCCGCCGGGATCTCCGTGCCCGCCCGGCCCCGGAAGGAGAGCCGCCGCGGCACGCCCGTGGCCGTGGCCCCGGCCCGCTGCACCGCCACGGTCGCGGCGCCGATCCGTACCGGGGCCGCCGCGAAGGTGTTGGCCAGCCGGACGCGCACCCGCGGCCCGCCCGCGCTGGTGTGCACGACGAGCCGCACGGTGCGGTCGCTCCAGGGCCCCACCGCCGTGTACCCGGCGCTCGCCGCCGACCAGCTGCCGGTCCACCCCTGGGTCCGCGCCCTCACCGAAACGGCGAACACGTGCAGGTCAGGGGCGCCCGGGTCGGGCGGCAGGGTGACGGAGGCCACCTCGCGCCCCCGGACGAGCGGCACGGTCACCACGTACAGCCGTGCCTTCTCGGCGAGCTGTCCGCCGGGTGTGCTGATGTGCGGCAGGGCGACGGCCTTCGTGGCGAGTGGGCCCGAACGCCAGTCCGGCGCGGTGAGCCGGTAGCGGCTGAGCGAGCCGTCCCGGTAGCGCACCGTCCCGGTGCCGCTCGCCGCGCCGCCGGTGCCCGCGACCAGGAAGGCGAGGGCGTCGCCCCGGCCGCGCACCCGCACCGACTGGCCGTCGGCCCGCACGTTGTCCCGTTCGCCCGGCCGGGTGCGCGGCCGGGCGAGCCGCGCTCCGTCGAGGTCCAGGGAGCGGCCGGGGGTCCAGCCCGCGGCCCGCAGGTCCCGCGCCGAGAGGGAGCCGCCCGCCCCGTCGAAGTCGGCGGCGCCGGGCCGGGCGTCGTCGCTGACCGCCCTGTTGTCGAAGAGCCGCTCCAAGGGGAGTGGCCGGGGCGAAGCGGCCGTGGTGCGCGCCGACGCCACGGGCACGGCACCCGCGAGCAGGGCGAGCACGGCGGCCGTTCCCCAGATGTGTCGGCGCACGACGGACCCTCCCGAGGGTGATGGTGGATGCGCCATGAAGCTAAGGAGGCGTCGGAGGCGCGTCAATGAGCGGGGCGGGAACACGACGCGAACTCGTCGCACGGGGCACGCGAACACGCTGCCCGCCCGCTTCATGTGACGTCCGGTCACCGCCCGCCGCCGGCTCCCGCCCCCTCGGGCCCGCGGATGGTCCACCCGGCGGCCCCCGAAGGGTGATTCGGAGGATTTCGTGATCAACTGATGCCGGTTACCTTTGGGACACCACAGCGGCAGCGTCCGGCCGCGCGACCGGTGGCGCCACTCGACGGAGAGGCCGATCATGAACATTCCGTTCCTCGCCAAGTGGCGCCGTCGACACGTGGTGGCGGACCCGGCCGACGGGCTCGCGGCGGCCTTCGCGCGGAACCCGGACGCCGTCGCCGAGCTGTTCTCGGAGTGCGAGCTGCTGCGGTCCCAGGCGGCCGCGGCCGGCCTCGAACTGGACGACTCCCCGGCCTCCCTCACCGCCCTCGACCAGCTGCTGCCCCGCTGGCGCGACGACCCGGAACTGCTGCCCTGGCTCGGCAACGACGCCGGGCTGTACCTGGGGACGGTCGTGGTGCGCACCGTGCCGGGCGCCGTCTGGCACGTGTGGCCCGGCGGCAGCCCCGTCGTACGGCTGAGGTCCGGGCGGGACATCCCGGTCGTCGAGGCGGGGCTCGACTGGGCGGTGCAGGGGGCGCCCGAGCTGTCGCAGATCTACTCCGAGGCCTCCGAGACGTAGCCGCGGCTGCCGCAAATACGGTTAATGCCCATACGTGCGTGTCGTCCATTAGGTCCCGTTTTCACGTGGATAGTTTGCGCGGACGTACACAGCTGAGAGTGGGCAGGTCTCGCCATGGCCGTCGATCCGTTGATCGAACTGCGCGATGTGAACAAGTACTACGGAGAGCTGCATGTCCTCCAGGACATCAACCTCACCGTCGGCAAGGGGGAGGTGGTCGTGGTCATCGGCCCGTCGGGGTCGGGCAAGTCGACACTGTGTCGGACGATCAACAGGCTGGAGACGATCCAGTCCGGGGAGATCAGGCTGGACGGCAGGCCCCTGCCCGACGAGGGCAAGGCGCTCGCCCGGCTCCGCACCGAGGTCGGCATGGTCTTCCAGTCCTTCAACCTCTTCGCCCACAAGACCGTGCTGCAGAACGTCTCCCTGGCGCAGACCAAGGTGCGGGGCCGCAAGAAGGACGAGGCGGACCGCCGCTCCCGGGAACTCCTGGAGCGCGTGGGCCTGTCCACCCACGCCGACAAGTACCCCGCGCAGCTCTCCGGCGGCCAGCAGCAGCGCGTCGCCATCGCCCGCGCGCTGGCCATGGACCCCAAGGCGCTGCTCTTCGACGAGCCGACCTCGGCCCTCGACCCCGAAATGATCAACGAAGTCCTGGAAGTCATGCAGCAGCTCGCCCGCGAGGGCATGACCATGGTCGTCGTCACCCACGAGATGGGCTTCGCCCGCTCCGCCGCCAACCGCGTCGTCTTCATGTCCGACGGCCGCGTCGTCGAGGACCGGGCCCCGGAGGACTTCTTCACGCACCCGGAGAGCGAACGCGCCAGGGACTTCCTCTCCAAGATCCTCAAGCACTGACGGGGGCGACGCTCGTGAAGAGACACACCATGCGCACGGCCCGGCTCGCGGCCGCACTCGTCCTCGCCGCACTCGCCTGCGCCGCCTGCGGCAAGGAGGGCAGCCCGCCGACGAAGGGACCCGCGGCCGGGAAACTCCCCGAGTACCGGGTGGCGGCCGGCTTCGAACTGCCCCGGTCGTCGACCTGGCGCAAGGCCAAGAGCCGCGGCCGGTTCATCGTCGGCGCCAAGGAGGACCAGCCCTACCTCGGCGAGAAGGACCCCGCCACGGGCACCTACTCCGGCTTCGACATCGAGATCGCCAAGATGGTCTCCGCGTCGCTCGGCCTCGACCCCCGGCGCATCGAGTTCAGGACCATCGCCTCGGCCAACCGCGAGACCGCCCTGCAGAACGGGCAGATCGACTTCTACGTCGGCACGTACACCATCAACGACAACCGCAAGAAGCTCGTCGGCTTCGGCGGCCCGTACTACCTGGCCGGCCAGGGCCTGCTCGTGCGGGACGACGAGAAGGACATCACCGGGCCGGGCGACCTCGACGGCAAACGCGTCTGCTCGGCGGCCGGGTCCACCCCCTACCAGCGCATCCAGCAGGACTACCCGAAGGCCGACCTCGTCGCCTACGACACCTACTCCGTCTGCGTCGACAACCTGCTGACCTATCAGGTCGACGCCGTCACCACCGACGACGCCATCCTGATCGGCTACGCGGCCAAGGTGCCCGACGAACTCAAGGTGGTCGGCAAGCCGTTCTCGAAGGAGCCGTACGGCATCGGGGTGCCCCGGCGCGACAACGCGCTGCGCCTCGCCGTCGACGACGCCCTCGCCGCCGGCGAGAAGAACGGCGACTGGGAGAAGGCCTACGACGCCACGCTCGGGCTCTCCGGGGTACCGGCGCCGAAACCGCCCGCCATCGACCGCTACCCGGCGAACTGAGGAGGCCTCGTGGACGTACTGACCGACAACTTCTCCACGTTCGGCGACGGCTTCCTCGGCACCGTCGAACTGACCGTCTACGCCTCGCTCCTGGCCCTCGTGCTCGGCTTCCTGATGGCCTCCTTCCGCGTCGCGCCCATCGGCTCCTTCCGCGCCTTCGGCACGGCCTGGGTGACGGTCCTGCGCAACACGCCGCTCACCCTGCTCTTCTTCGCCGTACTGCTCGGCCTGCCGCGCTTCGGGCTCGTCCTGCCCTTCAAGGTGTTCGCGGTCCTCGCCCTCGGCTGCTACACCTCCGCCTTCATCTGCGAGGCGCTGCGCTCGGGCATCAACACCGTGCCCAAGGGGCAGGGCGAGGCGGCCCGGAGCCTTGGGATGTCCTTCGGGCAGACCCTGTCGACGGTGGTCCTGCCGCAGGCCTTCCGGGCCGTCATCGCACCGGTCGGCTCCAACCTCATCGCGCTCGCCAAGAACTCCGCGATCGCGGGCGCCTTCAGCGTCACCGAACTGCTCGGCACGTACAAGACGCTCAACGAGCTGGGCTACAACATCATCTGGACGTTCGTCTGGATCGCCCTCGGCTACCTCATCATCACCCTCGCCATCAGCGCGATCTTCAATGTCCTCGAAAAGCGCTGGGGAGTCGCCCGATGAAAGCCCTCGCCCACGACTCCACCGCCCTGTACGACTTCCCGGGCCCGAAGACGGTACGGCGCCACAAGCTCTACGGGGCGCTCTCCACCCTGGCCGTGCTCGCCCTCGTCGGCTGGCTCGTGTATCTGCTCTTCGACACCGACCAGTTCACCGCCACCAAGTGGACGCCCTTCGAGTACCAGGGCATCCAGGAGCTGCTCCTGCGGGGGCTCGGCAACACGCTCAAGGCGTTCGCGATCTCCGCGGTGCTCGCGCTCGCGCTCGGCGGGCTGCTCGCCATGGGCCGGCTCTCGGACCACCGGCCCGTGCGCTGGGCGGCCACCGTCCTCGTGGAGTTCTTCCGCGCGATGCCCGTCCTGGTGATGATCTTCTTCGTCTTCGTGGCGCTGAAGGTGCAGCCGCTGCCCGCGCTCGTCACCGGGCTCACCCTCTACAACGGCTCGGTGCTCGCCGAGGTCTTCCGCTCCGGCGTCAACTCCATGGAGCGCGGCCAGAAGGAGGCCGCGTACGCACTCGGGATGCGCAAGACCCAGGTCATGACGCACGTCCTCGTGCCCCAGGCCCTGCGCGCCATGCTGCCCGCCATCATCAGCCAGTTGGTGGTGGCCCTCAAGGACACCTCGCTCGGCTTTCTGATCACCTACGAGGAGTTCCTCCACGCCGGGAAACTGATCGCGTCGAATCTCGACTACGATTTGCCCTTCATCCCCGTGGTCATGGTGATCTCACCTGTCTACATCGGGATGTGCATGCTGCTGTCGTGGTTCGCCCAGTGGGTGTCCAAGCGTCAGCGGCGCAATCCCAAGACGGAGGCCGCGGAAGTCGCGCCGGCCGAACCAGGGACGCTGCTGCCCGGCGGGCGGTAGCGAAGGCAGGCCCACCCGGCAGCAGCCGGAGATCACTGCTCGCGCAGGGGGACGGACACGTACGACGGGTCCGCCTCCGGTGAGGAGAAGGTCAGCTGCGCGCCGGACGGGTTGTGCTCGATGTAGAGCGGGTCGACCGTGTCGACGACCAGGGCGAGCCGGTGGCCCGCCGGCACGTCGTAGGCCGTGGAGAACAGCTCCAGGTCCACGCCGAACGGCTCGCCGGGCGTCTTGCCGTGGAAGGTGTACGGCGCGTTGCTGACCAGCTTGCCGAGGCCGAGCGGGCCCACGTCGTACAGGTACGCGACGAGGGTGCCGCTCTCCTCGGTGCCGGTGAGCGTGGTGTGCACCTTCGCCGTCCCGCGCACCCGCTGCGTGGCGGAGTACCGCTCCGACTGCCACACGCCCGTGTAGCGGCGCGGCAGCAGCGGCACCGAGGCGGTCGGCGGGATCTTCAGGAACTGGTCCAGGGCGTTGGACAGGATCGCGAGGCCGCCGTTGGCGCCCGAGTCGACGTTCGTACGGATCGTGGTGGAGCCCGCCATGGCGATCTTGGCGCGGGTGGGGCCCACCGCCTTCCAGTCCGGATAGCCCTCGTAGCCACCCGTGGAACGGGACTTGAGCTGGACGGGCTGCTCCTTGTCGATGCCGTTGGCCTCACCCTTGAGGTAGTGGTCGAACCAGCGCCGGGTGGAGGTCCAGGTGTCGTTGGGCAGACCGAGCAGGCCGGTCGCCTCGGCCGTCGCGTGGTCGCCGGGCCGGAACTCCAGGCGCTTGGGTCCGGTCAGCCGCTCGTAGAACTCGGCGTACTGGTTGGGCGGGAAGAGTGTGTCGCCCCAGGCGTTGCCGAGCATGATGGCGGCGCCGTTGTCGTTGATCTGGTCAAGGCGGGTCACGGGGGAGCGCTTGGCGCCCCAGGCGATCATCTCGTCCTCCTTGTCCAGGTTGGAGGCGAGGAAGTCCTTGAGGGTCTGCTGGAGTTCGGCGCTCGGCCGGCCGGTGAGGGCGCCGGCGCCGCCGAGGAGGGCGGCGGCCTGGGCGTGCTGGGTGCGCCCGCTGTAGATCGAGTCGATCAGGTCGGCCCAGCCGCTCAGCGCGGCGACGGCCTTGATCCGCTTGTCGTGTCCGGCGGCCAGCAGGCTGATGCCCGCGCCGTAGGAGACGCCCGCCATGCCGACCTTCGACGGGTCGGCCGGGGTGTTCGCCAGCGTCCAGTCGATGACCTTGGAGGCGTCGGCGAGGTCCTTGGGGCCCGCGGTCTCGATCTCGCCGCCGGACTGCCAGAAGCCACGTGAGTTGTAACTGACCACGACATAGCCGGAGTCGGCCAGTTTCTGGGCCTGGGCGACGTACTCGATCTGGGGCATGGCCCAGCTGGTGGGCAGCACGATCGCGGGGTATCTCCCGCCGGGCCGCGCGTCGTTCGGCGTAAAGACGTTCGCCTTGAGGATCGTCCCGCCTTCGCCGGGGATGTCGACGAAGCGCACGTCGGCGGAGCTCGCGGCCCGCGGCGCGGCGGCCGGCGCCGCCTGGGCCGCCGGGGCGAGACCGAGGGCGGTCCCGGCGACGAGGGCCGCCGACACGGCCCCCACGGTGGTCGTACGCAAGGCATGGTGCGGCAGTCCCACGGGTCACTCCTCACTCGGGCGGTGCAAAGTGACCCGACGGTAACCGCAGGGCTTTACCGGGGGTAACCCGTGGGTAAGTTACGCCCCGGTAACGATTGTTGACGGTCGTACCGTCAGCTCAGGGCGCTCTTGGCCTGCCAGTCGGCCCAGGAGAGGTTCCACTCGCCGTAGCCGTTGCCCGGGTCCGGGATGCCCTTGGAGCCGCTGCCGGTGACCTCGAAGGGGTCGCCCGGCCGCACCTCGCGGTAGAGCCAGCCCGCGTCGCCGGTGCTCATGCCGACGCAGCCGGAGCTGTGGTTGGTGTTGCCGAAGTACGCGACGTTCCAGGGCGCGGCGTGCGCGTACATGCCCGACCAGGTCAGCCGCATCGAGTAGTCGACCATCTTGTCGTAGCTGTCGCTGCCCGACAGGCCCACAGTCTCGGAGCGCATGTTGATCGTGCCCTCCTTCGACATCAGGACGGACGTGCCGCCCCAGGAGGCCTTCTCGCCGCCGGGGGTGCCCGCCGACATCGGGAGCGACCTGACCGTCCGGCCGTCCCGCACCAGCGTCGCGGTCTTGCTGTCCAGGTTCACCTTCACCACCTGGCTCCCGCCGACGGTGAAGCGGGTGGCGTAGTCGCGGACGAACCAGTCGTCGCCACCGGAGTCGACGCCGCTGAGCCGGGCGTCCAGCTTCACCTGCGTGCCCGACTTCCAGTACTCCTTGGGACGCCAGTCGACGCGGTCCTTGCCGTCGTAGTTCTTGATCCAGCCCCAGGAGCCGGTGGTGCCGTTCGAGGTCGTCACCTTGAGCCGCTTCTCGACCTCGGCCTTGTTGCGCACGGGGTGGTCGAAGGTGATCGACAGGGGCTGGGCGATGCCGACGGTGGTGCCCTTGCCCGGGGCGAGCGTCACCTTGTTGACCTTGTCGGGCGGGGCCGTCCCGAAGGACGCCTTCGCGCTGCCGCCCTCGTCGCCGACCGCCTCGACGCGGTACGCGGTACCGGGCGCCGCCACGCGTCGCGACGTCCACGTGGTGCCGTTCGCCGCGACCTCGCCGGGCAGCTTCCCGCCCTTGGCGTCGGTGACGGTCACCTGCTTCAGCCTGCCCTCGGCCAGCTTGACGATCACCGGGCCGCCCGCCTCGGCCTGCCGCCCCGTGAGGTTCACCGAGATCCGCGGTTTCTCGTCGGCCGCACCGGCGCCGGACGAGCCGCCGCCGCCCGAGCAGGCGGTCAGGGCGGCGGTGAGGACCGCGAGGCCCGCGGCAGCCGCGTGGCGGGTGCGAAGGGGGCGTCGGCGGCTCGAAGAGCTCTGCGGGGACAAGGAAACGTACCTCCATGCGAATGTGGACCGCACGGGAAGAGGCCGCGGAGCGGGGACGGGTTGCCCCATGTCCGGAAATTGACTGCCAGGTCACAGATGGGGCCTTTGCGGGATCGACGGTCCGTGCGGATGGTGTCACGTGCCGCGACGGGAGGCGCGGACCGGGGCGGGCAGCGGGGCCCGGGCGGCGTGCGTCACGTCCCCGACCAGCTCGACGACGTCCGGTCCGTACGCCTGGGAGTTGACGACCTTCAGGAGCAGCACGAAGGAGCGGCCGCCGTGCTTGCGCGCCGGCTTCTCGTGGTGGCGGGCCAGATGGCGGGCGGCCGCCTGGCTCGTGACCGCGCGCTGACCGCACAGGAGGAAGACGGACCGCGCGTCCCCGCCCTGGTCGGCGGTGAGCCGCGCGAGGATGACGTACTCCGTCAGGCCGGCCTCCAGGCGGTAGCGCTCGGCGCCGATCTGGAACGCTCCCCGATCGGGGACCGGCTCCGGCTCGGTGTTCACCCGTGCGCCCGGCAGCAGCGAGTGCAGGTGGGCCGCCATCCGGCGGGTCGCGGTTGACCACGAGCAGCGACTCGGCGCTGTCCGGCAGCCCGAAGAAGGCCTGCTCGCGGCGGAGCCCGCGCCCGCGCAGCCGGCCGCGCGCGAGCCAGCCGAGGACGGCACCGGCGCCGACGGCGACGAGGCCGAGGACGATGAGGACGATATCGCGCACCCCTTCAGTCATGGGGGCGCATGCCAGGGCCCTTTCGGAGCAGTGTTCGAGGCGGTCCTGACGGAAGGGCTCGCGCGAAGTTACGCTGCGCGGACGGCTGTTGACTGGAGGTACGAATGCGTCGCGCTGTCGCACGTCATCTGACGCTATTGGCGGTCGGAGGGGTATTGGTGTCGGTCGGTGCCGCCACGCCCCCTTCGCCCGCGCGTTCGGCGGAACACACCCCGGCGGTCCCGAAGAAGGCGCCCGTCGCCGTCGGGTACGGGGGCGCGGTCGCCAGTGTCGACCCGGACGCCTCGGCCGCCGGCATCGAGGTCCTGCGCAAGGGCGGCAACGCCGTGGACGCGGCCGTCGCCACCGCCGCCGCGCTCGGCGTCACCGAGCCGTACTCGGCGGGGGTCGGCGGTGGTGGGTACTTCGTCCACTACGACGCCAGGACCCGCAAGGTGAGCACCATCGACGGCCGCGAGACGGCCCCGCGCACCGCCGACTCCGGGCTGTTCCTGGAGAACGGCAGGCCGATCCCCTTCGCGGACGCGGTCACCAGCGGCCTCGGCGTCGGTACGCCGGGCACCCCCGCCACCTGGCAGTCGGCGCTGGACGCCTGGGGCACCGAGAAGCTCGGCACGCTCCTCAAGCCCGCCGAGCGCCTGGCGCGCGACGGCTTCGCAGTCGACGCGACCTTCCGTTCGCAGACCGAGGCGAACGAGAAGCGGTTCAGGGACTTCCCCGCCTCGGCGAAGCTGTTCCTGCCCGGCGGGAAGCTCCCGGTGGTCGGCTCCACGTTCAAGAACCCCGACCTGGCCCGTACGTACGCGGAGTTGGGCCGCAAGGGTGTGGGCGCCCTGTACCACGGCAAGCTCGCCAAGGACTTCGTGCGCACCGTCAACAAGCCGCCCGTGGACCCGGCGTCCGGCCGCGTCGTGCGGCCCGGCGACCTCTCCCTGCGGGACCTCGCCTCGTACGGCGTGAAGCGGCAGAAGCCCACCAGGACCACCTACCGCGGGCTGGACGTCTACTCCATGGCGCCCTCGTCGTCCGGGGGCACGACCGTCGGTGAGGCGCTGAACATCCTGGAGCGCACCGACCTGTCGAAGGCCTCCAAGAAGAAGTACCTGCACCGTTACATCGAGGCCAGCCGTGTCGCGTTCGCCGACCGGGGCCGCTGGGTCGGCGACCCCGCCTTCGAGGACGTACCGGCGAAGGAACTCCTCTCGCAGCGGTTCGCCGACAGCCGTGAGTGCCTCATCAAGGACGACGCGGTGCTCAAGAGCCCGCTCGCGCCCGGCGACCCCCGCCGGCCCCGCGCGTGCGCGACGGCGGACAAGGCGGCCCCCACGACGTACGAGGGCGAGAACACCACGCACCTCACGGTGGCCGACAAGTGGGGCGACGTCGTCGCCTACACCCTCACCATCGAGTCGACGGGCGGCAGCGGCATCACGGTGCCGGGGCGCGGCTTCCTGCTCAACAACGAACTGACGGACTTCTCCTTCGCGCCCGCCGACCCGGCGGTGCACGACCCGAACCTGCCGGGCCCGGGCAAGCGCCCGCGCTCCTCGATCGCGCCGACCATCGTGCTGAAGAACGGCCGGCCGGTGGTGGCGCTCGGCTCGCCGGGCGGCGCGACGATCATCACGACCGTGTTGCAGACCCTGACCGGCTTCGTGGACCGGGGCCTGCCCCTGGTCGAGGCGATCGCCGCGCCGCGCGCGAGCCAGCGCAACGCCGCGCAGACCGAGCTGGAACCGGGCCTGTGGGACAGCGGGCTGCGCACCTCCCTGGAGGCGCTCGGCCACTCCTTCAAGCGCAACCCCGAGATCGGGGCGGCGACGGGCGTGCAGCGGCTGCCCGGCGGGAAGTGGCTCGCGGCGGCGGAGAAGGAACGCAGGGGCGGCGGCTCGGCGATGGTGGTCCACCCCTCCGAGTGACCGCCGCGCTTCGGGCAACCCTCACGGGCCGAGGCCCCGGCGCACGGCCCTCGGGCCCCGGCGCGGGGCCCTGGGCGCACGGCCTCCGGCGTCGGGCCCCGACGTGCGGCCCTCGGCGCACGGCTCTCGGCCCCCGTCGCAGGGCCCTGGGCCCGCGGCCTCCGGCGCACGGCCTCCGGCGCACGGCCCTCGGGCCCCGGCGCGGGGCCCTGGGCGCACGGCCTCCGGCGCCGGGCCCCGACGTGCGGCCCTCGGCGGTAGGGCCCTGAGCCCTCGGCGCCCGGCGCGCGGCCCTCGGCGCGGGGCCCCCGGCGTACGCCCCCGGGGGTCACAGGGCCGTGAGGATCCTTGGGCCGGTCTCAGTGATCGCGACGGTGTGTTCGGCGTGGGCCGCGCGGCTGCCGTCGTTCGTGCGCAGCGTCCAGCCGTCCGGCGCCGGGTGGTAGTCGTCGCCGCCGCCCGCGATCACCATCGGCTCGATGGCCAGCGCCATGCCGGGCCGCAGCGGCATGCCGCGTCCGGGGCGGCCCTCGTTCGGCACGCCCGGGTCCTCGTGCATGCGCCGCCCGATGCCGTGCCCGCCGAACCCTTCGGGGATGCCGTATCCCGCCGCGCGGCAGACGGTGCCGATGGCGTGCGCGATGTCACCGATGCGGTTGCCGACCACCGCCGCGGCGATGCCCGCCGCCAGGGCGCGCTCCGCCGTGTCGATGAGGCGCAGGTCCTCCGGGCGCGGGGTCCCCACCGTGAAGCTGATCGCCGAGTCGCCGGCCCAGCCGCCGAGCTGCGCGCCGAAGTCGACGGAGACCAGGTCGCCGTCGCGCAGCCGGTACGCCGTCGGGACGCCGTGCACGATCGCGTCGTTCACCGAGGTGCACAGGACGGCGGGGAAGGGGACCGGCGCGAAGTCCGGGCGGTAGCCGAGGAAGGGCGAGGAGGCGCCGGCCTCGCGGAGCACGGCGTGCGCCGTCGCATCGAGGTCGAGCAGCGACACGCCGACCGCGGCGGCCTCCCGGACCGCCGTCAGGGCCTGTGCCACGACGCGGCCCGCCTCACGCATCGCGTCGATCGATTGTTCCGTCTTGAGTTCCACCATGCCCATTACTATACCGGTATTTAAATGGGGGCCGTACGATGGCCGCATGGTGCGGACACCCTTGACCCCCGAAGAGCGCGAGCGCGGCGAGCGGCTCGGACGGCTGCTGCGGGACGCGCGGGGCGCGCGAAGCATGGTCTCCGTGGCCGCGGAGGCGGGACTCTCCGCGGAGACCCTGCGGAAGATCGAGACGGGACGGGCGCCGACGCCGGCGCTCTTCACCGTGGCGGCGCTGGCCACCGTGCTGGGGCTCTCGCTGGACGAGCTGGTCGTACGGTGCGAGCCGGCGCCGGCGTGACGACTCCCCGGCGCGCCTCGTCTTCCTGCGGTCCACGTACGCCCTCTGGGCCTTGAGGGGCGTGAGAACTATCATGGAAAACTGCGTGTAGCCGTCCCGTGACACGGCAGGTGTTATCTTCCGGACCGGAAGACTCCAGGTCTCCACGGGGCGGTGCTGAACTGATGACAGTGGGACAACTCCCGGACCAGGTGGGGGAGTTCGCGAGGTACTTGCGGGAGCTGGTGGGGCGGCTCGACCAGTCCACCGGCTGGTGCGGCGTGTTCTGGCACCGGGACCCGGACGGCATGCGGGCCTGCCTGGAGGGCACGGAAGTGCCGCCCTGGGACGTGGTGCAGGCGCTGCTCCACGACCTCGCGGCGGACCGGGGCACCCCCGAGGACCAGCGGGAGACCGACCGGGCCCGCGTCCTGCACCGCGCCTCGCTCACCGCGTACGACACCCGGCCCGGCGCCCGCGACCTGCTCCGCGCCCGGCTCGACGCGATGCTCGGGGAGCAGCGGCTCGCCATGGAGCGCCAGGCGGACCTGAGCCGGCAACTGGCCGAGGCCACCGGCCCCGAAGAGGCCGACCGCGTCAACCTCGACCTGGCGTGGGTGCGGGACGACCACGAACGGGCGACCGCCCGCTGCGTGGAAATCCAGGAGCGGCTGGCCCGCCTGGACGCGGCGGAACGCTCCGCGTGGCACGCCCCCGGCCTCTCCTCGGGCGAGGACCGCGCCTCGCACCTCCACGGGCTGCGCCCGGGCCTTCGCCCGGAGGACGCCGCCGCGCGGGCCCATCAGGGGTCCCCCGGCCCGGCCTCGGGGCACGACTGGGGAGCTGCCCAGGTTCCCTCGGACGACGCGCAGGCCACCGACCTCCCCCCGGGTGAGGAGGGGATCGCCCAGACCCTCCTGCGCCTGCGCCACGAGGGCCGCACCGGCGAGGCGCACGCCGTCCTCGCGGAGGCGGCGGCCTGGCCCGCGGCCGACCTGCCCCCACTCGCCGAGGAACTGGACCGCGCAGGCCTCGCCGCCGACTGGGCGACCCTCCTGTGGGAGGCCGCCTCGCTCCCGCCCGACCGGCTGGTCGCCCTCGCGGACGCGCTCGCCGGCGCGGGCCGCGCCGACGACTGCCGCACGCTGCTGCGCCAGGGCGTGACCCGTCCCGCCCCCGAGATAGCCGAGGCGCTCCTCGCGCTGATCGACGCGGGCCGTGAGCGCGAGGCCCGCGCGCTCCTCGACTCCTACGTCCGCGTCCGCACCCCCGAGGACGCGGCCCGCTGCGCGCACACCGACCCCGAGCGCCTCGTGCCGCTGCTCCTGGAGACGGCCCGCGCGGTCTCCGAGGCGCACCACTGGGATCTCCTGCACGCCCTGCGCGTGGCGGGGTTCACCGCCTGACGTCCGCGCCCGTCTCGTCCGCATGGGTACGAAACGTGATCGACTCCGCCGGTCGGTGACGATGGTCTTGCTCAGCCCGTCGCCACGGGCATACGTTCTCCTGACCCACGTAGCGAGTCTACGGGCGTAGAAGCTCTCTGACATCTTCTCAAGGCCGGGAGGACACGTCCTCCCGGGGCAGTGAAGGAGCAGCTCATGGCCAGCGTCGTACGCGCCGCACTAGTCCAGGCGACCTGGACGGGCGACACCGAATCCATGATCGCCAAACATGAGGAGCACGCCCGCGAGGCGGCCCGCCGGGGCGCGCGGGTCATCGGGTTCCAAGAGGTCTTCAACGCCCCCTACTTCTGCCAGGTCCAGGAGCCCGAGCACTACCGCTGGGCCGAGCCCGTGCCGGACGGCCCCACCGTCACCCGCATGAAGGCGCTCGCCCGCGAGACCGGCATGGTGATCGTCGTCCCGGTCTTCGAGGTCGAGCAGTCCGGGTTCTACTACAACACCGCCGCCGTGATCGACGCCGACGGCGACTACCTCGGCAAGTACCGCAAGCACCACATCCCCCAGGTCAAGGGGTTCTGGGAGAAGTACTACTTCAAGCCGGGCAACCTCGGCTGGCCCGTCTTCGACACCGCCGTCGGCAAGGTCGGCGTCTACATCTGCTACGACCGCCACTTCCCAGAGGGCTGGCGCCAACTCGGCCTGAACGGCGCGCAGATCGTCTACAACCCCTCCGCCACCCACCGCGGTCTCTCCGCGCACCTGTGGCAGCTGGAGCAGCCCGCGGCGGCCGTCGCCAACGAGTACTTCGTCGCCGCCATCAACCGCGTGGGCCAGGAGGAGTACGGCGACAACGACTTCTACGGAACCTCCTACTTCGTCGACCCGCGCGGCCGGTTCGTCGGGGAAACGGCGAGCGACAAGGCGGAGGAACTCCTGATCAGGGACCTCGACCTCGGGCTCATCGAAGAGGTGCGCCAACAGTGGGCGTTCTACCGGGACCGACGCCCCGACGCCTATGAAGGGCTGGTACGGCCGTGAGTGAACTGTACGACCGCCACCGGGCGGTGCTGCCCGAGTGGCTCGCGCTCTACTACCAGCGGCCCCTCGAACTGACCCACGGCGAGGGCCGCCACGTCTGGGGCGCCGACGGCAGGAAGTACCTCGACTTCTTCGGCGGCATCCTCACCACCATGACCGCGCACGCCCTGCCCGAGGTCACCAAGGCGGTGAGCGAGCAGGCGAGCCGGCTCATCCACTCCTCGACGCTCTACCTGAACCGGCCGATGGTCGAACTCGCCGAGCGCATCGCGGCGCTGTCCGGCATCCCCGACGCCCGCGTCTTCTTCACGACCTCCGGCACCGAGGCCAACGACGCGGCCCTGCTGCTCGCCACCGCCCACCGCCGCTCCAACCAGATCCTGGCGATGCGCAACAGCTACCACGGGCGCTCGTTCACGTCCGTCGGCATCACCGGCAACCAGTCGTGGTCCCCGACCAGCCTCTCGCCCCTCCAGACGCTGTACGTGCACGGCGGCGTCCGCAGCCGGGGGCCCTACGCCGGTCTGCGTGACGCCGAGTTCACCGCGGCCTGCGTCGCCGACCTGCGGGACATGCTCGGGCAGGCGCGCGGGGGAGCGGCGGCGCTGATCGCCGAGCCGATCCAGGGCGTGGGCGGTTTCACCTCGCCCCCCGACGGGCTGTACGCGGCGTTCCGCGAGGTCCTGGCCGAGCACGGCGTCCTGTGGATCTCCGACGAGGTGCAGACCGGCTGGGGCCGCACGGGCGAGCACTTCTGGGGCTGGCAGGCCCACGCGGCAAGCGGCCCGCCGGACATGCTGACCTTCGCCAAGGGCATCGGCAACGGCATGTCGATCGGCGGTGTCGTCGCCCGGGCCGAGGTCATGAACTGTCTGGACGCCAACTCCATCTCGACGTTCGGCGGCTCCCCGGTCACCATGGCGGCGGGCCTCGCCAACCTCACGTACCTCCTGGAGCACGACCTCCAGGGCAACGCGCGGCGCGTCGGCGGCCTGCTGATCGAGCGGGTACGGGCGATCTGCGCCCAGCTGCCCGTCGTACGCGAGGTGCGCGGGCGCGGCCTGATGATCGGCATCGAGCTGGTCGAGCCCGGCACCGACCGGCCCAACCAGCGGGCGGCCGCCGCCGTCCTCGAGGCGGCCCGCGAGGGCGGTCTGCTCATCGGCAAGGGAGGCGGCCACAACACCAGCGTGCTGCGCGTCGCCCCACCCCTGTCGCTGACCGTCGCGGAGGCGGAAGAGGGCGCCGCGCTCCTCGAACAAGCCCTGCACAGCGTTTAGTTCATCTCGCCGCCCGGCCGCCGGACCGCCGGCCGACCGTGCTCTTCGTCGGACACGACGTGAAGGGACTGCTCGCCCATGACTCGGACTCTCATCACCGGCGGCCTGGTGATCACCGCCGGCGAGGAAGTGCACGCGGACGTGCTGGTCGAGCACGGCCGGGTGGTGGCCATGGCGCTGCCGGGAAGTCAGCGGTGGACCGCCGACCGGGTCATCGACGCCGCGCAGAAGTACGTGATCCCGGGCGGTGTCGACGCGCACACGCACATGGAGCTGCCCTTCGGCGGAACGTCCGCGTCGGACTCGTTCGAGACGGGCACGAGGGCGGCCGCCTGGGGCGGCACCACCACCATCGTCGACTTCGCCGTCCAGAGCGTGGGGCGCAGCCCGCGCGAGGGGCTCGACGCCTGGTTCGCCAAGGCCGACGGCAAGTGCGCCATCGACTACGCCTTCCACATGATCCTCTCCGACGTCGACGAGCGGTCGCTCAAGGAGATGGACCGCCTCGTGGAGGAAGGCGTCACCTCGTTCAAGCTGTTCATGGCGTATCCGGGGGTCTTCTACTCGGACGACGGCCAGATCCTGCGGGCCATGCAGCGGGCGTCGGTGAACGGCGGGCTGATCATGATGCACGCCGAGAACGGCATCGCCATCGACGTCCTGGTCGAGCAGGCGCTGGCCCGCGGCGAGCGAGACCCCCGCCACCACGGCGAGGTGCGCAAGGTGCTGCTCGAGGCGGAGGCCACGCACCGCGCGATCCAGCTCGCCCGGGTCGCCGGGGCCCCGCTGTACGTCGTCCACGTCTCCGCCGAGGAGGCCGTCGCCGAGATCGCCGCCGCCCGCGACAAGGGCCTGGACGTCTTCGGCGAGACCTGCCCCCAGTACCTCTTCCTGTCCACCGACAACCTCGCCGAGCCCGGCTTCGAGGGCGCCAAGTACGTGTGCAGCACGCCGCTGAGGCCGCGCGAGCACCAGGCGGCCCTGTGGCGGGGCCTGCGCACCAACGACCTCCAGGTGGTCTCCACCGACCACTGCCCCTTCTGCTTCACCGGCCAGAAAGAGCTGGGACGAGGCGACTTCTCCAAGATCCCCAACGGTCTGCCGGGCGTGGAGAACCGCATGGACCTGCTGCACCAGGCCGTCGTCGACGGGCACATCGACCGCCGCCGCTGGATCGAGATCGCCTGCGCCGCCCCGGCCCGGATGTTCGGCCTCCACCCCAAGAAGGGCACCATCGCCCCGGGCTCCGACGCCGACATCGTGATCTACGACCCGCATGCCGAACAGGTCATCTCCGCCGAGACCCACCACATGAACGTGGACTACTCGGCGTACGAGGGCAGGCGGATCATGGGGCAGGTGGAGACGGTCCTCTCGCGCGGCGAGGTCGTCATCGACCGCCGCACCTACACCGGACGGGCCGGGCACGGCGTCTACACGCCGCGCTCCACCTGTCAGTACGTGGGCTGATCGGCAGGTGGGCTGATCAGCAGGTGGGCCGAACCTCCTGGGGGAGCAGGCACTCGATCAGGTAGTCGCCGGTGTCGGGGTCGACCGTCACGCCGTGGGTCTCGCTGCGAAAGCCCGGGAAGCGGCGGTCGAACGTCTCCAGGGCGGTGAGATAGCGCAGCAGGGCACCGCCCTGGTCGCCGACGCTCTCGCCCGGCATCAGCACCGGGATGCCGGGCGGGGTGACGGTGACCATGGCGGCGGCGACCCGGTGCGCCGCGTCGGCCAGCCGGACGCGTTCGGTGCCGCCGCGGACGAGTCGCTGGTAGCACCACTGCGGCGGGGCGACGGGCTCGGGCAGCTGCTGGAAGGCGTCGTCCAGCAGGGCGACCAGGCGGGCCGAGCGCAGCTGGTCGTGCATCTCCTGGCACAGCCCGCGCAGGGTCAGGCCCGCGTACCGGCGCCCGTGTGCGGCGACGAGGTCCGGCAGCACCCGGTCGAGCGGGGTGTCCTCGTCGTGGAGGGCCTTGAAGTCCATCAGGGCGTCGAGCAGCGTGCCCCACTTGCCCTTGGTGATGCCCATGGAGAACAGGACCAGGGTGGTGTAGCTGTCCGTCTTCTCCACGACGATGTCGCGCTGGGCGAGGTAGGCGGTGAGCACCCGGGCGGGGATGCCCCAGTCGCCCATGCGGCCGGTGGCATCGATCCCCGGGCAGGTCAGGGTGACCTTGATCGGGTCGAGAAGGCAGTAGCCGTCGGTCAGGCCCGGGAAGCCGTGCCAGTCCGCGCCCGGTTCGAGCCGCCAGCAGGCGGGCTCGGTGCGCAGCAGGTCGGCCGGGGCCTCGTCGAAGGGCATCGGGGCGCCGCCGGCCGGATCCGTCACCGTCCCGGGCTGCCACACGCCGAAGAACCAGGGCGGCCGGTCCCCGGCGGCCTGGATCCGGCGGCCGATGCGCACCATCTCCTGACGGAAGCGGACCGCCTCGCTCACGGCCTCGTCGACCAGCCAGTGCCCCTGCGCCCCATCCATCATCGCGGTGGCCACGTCCAGGGAGGCGATCATCGGGTACAGCGGCGAGGTCGTGCCGTGCATCATCAGGGCCTCGTTGAACCGGTCGTGCTCCACGGGCGCCCGGGGCGCGGGCCTGACGTGCACCATCGCGCCCTGCGAGAGCGCCGCCAGCAGCTTGTGCGTGGACTGGGTGGCGAAGACGGTGGGCCGGTCGGGGCCGGGGAAGCTCTCCTGGTCCACCGACATGCCGTACCGCCCGGCGTACAGCGGGTGGAAGCGGGCGTGGGCGAACCACGCCTCGTCGAAGTGCAGCCGGGGCGTGCTGGCGGCGAAGGCTTTGGCGGCCGTGGCGGCGTCGTAACACAGGCCGTCGTAGGTGGAGTTGGTGAACACCGCGTACTGGCAGTCCGGGGTCCGCAGGTCGCGGGTGAGGGGGTTCGTGGCGATCCGCGTGGCCACGGAGCCGGCGGCGATCTCGGCCGGGGGCAGCGGCCCGGCCAGACCGTAGCCGTTGCGCGTGGGGATCAGGAAGACCGGCCGGGCGCCGGAGACGACGAGGCCGTGCAGCACGGACTTGTGGCAGTTGCGGTCGACCAGCGCGACCTCGTCGCGGGTGACGCTGAAGTGGCCGACCAGGCGGTTGCACGTGGAGTCGCCGTGCAGCACGAAGTAGGTGAGGTCGGAGCCGAACACGCGGGCAGCGTTGCGCTCGGCCTCGCCGATCGGGCCGGTGTGTTCGAACAGCGACCCCAGCTCCTCCACCGAGATCGACAGGTCGCTGCGCAGGAGGCGTTCGCCGAAGTAGTCGTGGAAGGCCCGTCCCACCGGTGACTTCAGGAAGGCGACGCCGCCGGAGTGCGCCGGGGTGTGCCAGGAGTACTCGTGCGCGTCGTCGAAGTGGCGCATCGCCTTGAAGAACGGCGGCAGGAGCGCTTCCCGGTAGGCGCGGGCGGCGGTCGCGATCCGCCCGGCGACAAAGCCCGGGGTGTCCTCCAGCGGCCACACGTACCCGACCACGGTCTGCGAGACCCACAGCGGCAGCTCACGCAGGCCCTCGTCCGCCATGACGAGGAAGACCGGCAGACCGGTGAAGCGCCGGCCGATGCGCCGCAGCACCTCGGCGCCACCGGTGGCCCCGTCCCCGCCGAGGCCGTCCGTGCCGGGCCCCGCGGGCAGGTCCCAGGCCACCAGCGCGGCGGCGAGACCCGCCTCGGTCCGGAGCACCGCCTCGGCGTCCCGGGCACCGGCCACCCGGCGCACGTCGAAACCCTGGGACGCGAGCGCGTCACGGACCCTGGCCAGCTGGCCCACGCCCGCGCCGTCGTCCCGGGAATGCTCGGGCACGGCGACGAGAACCACGTTGTCGGACATGGTGCCCCTCTTTTCCGGGCGTACGGCGACGCCCCGCCCAGTCTCCGCGGCCCGCGTCGCGGCGGCTCGCCGGGCGGGGGCCAAATGCCCCCAATGGAGGGAAAGACGGCCCACGACCGGCCGACCGGGATCAGGCGGAGGGGGACCATTCGGAGGCGAGGACCGCCCAGTTCTGCGTGTCGTGGCGCGTGCCCTCGTAGGGCCAGGACTCGCGCTGCACCCCTTCCAGCGTCATGCCAAGGCGCTCGGCGACCGCCGCGCTGCGGGCGTTGTCGCCGCGGCAGCACCACTCGGCGCGGTGCAGGCCGCGCTCGGTGAACGCCCACTCCAGCAGGGCGCGGCACGCCTGCGTGACCAGGCCGCGGCCCTCGGCGGCCGGTTCCAGCCAGCAGCCCACCTCGCAGGTGCCGGCCGCCGCGTCGAAGGACACGAACAACACGCCGCCGACCAGGGTGCCCTCCAGCCAGATGCCGTAGAGGCGGGCGCCGTCGGCGGCCTGCCCCTCGGCGTACCGGCGCAGGGTGGCCCGGGCGCCGTCCACGCCGGTGGCCACGAAGGCGCTCCCCACCCAGGGCCGGATGTGCTCGCGCGCCCGGTCCAGGTGGGCGGCGAACTCCTCGGCGTGCCATATCTCCAAAGGGCGCAGGCGGGCGTCGCCCCGCAGCGGGAGGGAGAACATCGGGACCCCATTCACACAACAAGCGTTACGGTTATGTACCGTAGCAGCATGCCACGTACCAAGGGCGATCACGAGGCCCGCCGCCGCGACGTCTCCGAGGCGGTGTGGCGGGTGCTGGCCGCGCACGGCTTCGGCGGGCTGACGATGCGCGCCGTCGCCGCCGAACTCGGCGCGAGCACCGGCCTGCTCACCCACTACTTCCGCACCAAGCGCGACCTGGTCGCGCACGCCCTTGACCTGCTGGACCGGCGCACCGCCGCCCGCCCCCGGCGTACGGCGGGGCAGGGCCTGGCCGCCGTACGGGCCGCGCTGCTCGACATCCTGCCGCTGACGGACGCGGCCACCGACAGCAACCGCGTCTGGGTCTCCTCCTGGGACACCGCGCTCGCCGACCCGGAGCTGAGCGCCGGCCACGCCCGCAGGTACGCGCGGGGGCGCGAGAGGCTGCGCGACCTGGTCGAGCAGGCCCAGCGGCTCGGTGAACTGGCCCCCGGGGACCCGGCGAGCGTCGCCGCCGGCGCCCAGGCGTTCGTGCTCGGCCTGGTGGTGCAGTCGCTGCTCGACCCGCCGGCGTTCCCGCCGTCCCGCCAGGTCGAACTCCTCGACGCGCACCTGGCCGCGCTCACCGTCGCGCCCGGCGTCCCACCGGGCGGGCGACCCGGCGGCTGACCCCGGCGAGGTCCTCTTGCCAAGGCCTGGGGGGAAGTCCACGATTGTCCCTTCCCGGATCACCCGGGGAGATCGGTTCGGTACGTGGGCCAGTGCCCCGACCAGGAGGTCCCGCCGTGGATTTCGGACTTGTGCTGCAGACCGACCCGCCCGCCTCCACCGTCGTCGGGCTCATGCGGCGGGCGGAGCGCAACGGCTTCCGCTACGGCTGGACCTTCGACTCCGCGGTGCTGTGGCAGGAGCCCTTCGTCATCCACAGCCGCATCCTCGAACACACCACGCGGCTCACGGTGGGCCCCATGGTCACCAACCCGGGCACCAGGACCTGGGAGGTGACCGCCTCCACCTTCGCCACGCTCAACGACATGTACGGCAACCGCACCGTCTGCGGCATCGGGCGCGGCGACTCCGCGATGCGCGTCGCGGGCCGCCGGCCCCACACGCTGGCCCGGCTCGGCGAGGCCATCGACGTCATCCGCGACCTCGCCGAGGGCCGCGAGGCGGACGTCGAGGGGCACCCGCTGCGGCTGCCCTGGGTGCGGGACGGGCGGCTGCCGGTGTGGATGGCGGCGTACGGCCCGAAGGCGCTCGCGCTCGCCGGCCGGAAGGCGGACGGGTTCATCCTCCAGCTCGCCGATCCCTATCTGACCGAGTACATGGTCAAGGCGGTGCGCGACGCGGCGGCCGAGGCGGGGCGCGAGCCGGCCGACGTGAAGATCTGCGTCGCCGCCCCGGCGTACGTGGGCGACGACCTCGCGCACGCCCGCGAGCAGTGCCGCTGGTTCGGCGGCATGGTCGGCAACCACGTCGCCGACCTCGTCGCCAGGTACGGCGAGCACTCCTCGCTCGTGCCGGAGGCCCTCACCGCGTACATCAAGGCGCGGCAGGGCTACGACTACAGCCACCACGGGCGGGCCGGGAACCCCGACACCGCGTTCGTGCCGGACGAGATCGTCGACCGGTTCTGCCTCCTCGGACCCGTCGAGGCGCACCGCGAACGGCTGCGGGAGCTGCGGGAGTTGGGCGTCGACCAGTTCGCGGTGTACGCGATGCACGACGCCCGGGAGGACGTCATCGACGCCTACGGCACCTCGCTCATCCCCGAGTTCACCTGAGCGGCGCTCCGGGTGAACCCGAGGATGAGGGCGGCGCTCCGGGCGAACGGGGCGCGTCCGGACCTCCGCCGTGCGTCCGCCACTTCTCGTCGATCCTGCGCATCAGCGGCGGGTACACCAGCCAGTGCCGGAACGGGGCGATGGCCGCCATGTAGGCCCTCCCGAAGAGCCCGTTGGGCTTCACCAGGACGGCCATCTGGCCCCGGTGGCCACCGGAGCCGTCCGGCACCCACGTCAGGTGCATCACCGCGTGCACGGTGCGGTTGCCCATCTCGGACGCCCATTCGTCGTCCGTCAGGAAGACCGGCCTGAAGGGCAGCGTCGTGAACTTTGGGCCGGTCGGGCCCTCGCGCAGGTCCCGCGGGAGCCGGTCGCGCAGCGTCGGCACGCGCGTGCCGACGCCGGTGGCCGGGTCGTCCCAGCCGAACAGCTCGCCGAGCTTCCAGCGGATCTTGAAGAGGGCGCGGGCCACCGGGGAGGGGCTGTCCGAGGTGTCGCCGTCGACGGTGTCCTGGATCAGCAGCGGAAAGTCGCCGGGGCCGCCGGGCGTCGGCAGCGCCCACACGTCGTAGAGGCGGAAGTCGGGGGCTATCTCGTGGATCCGCCACGGCCGGGACGTGTGCGCGCTCTTCGGGAGCTTCATGACGGTGCCTCCGTCTGGTCGGTCGGCCGCCCGGCGGGGCGGTGCGACAAGGGGTCGAGCCCGAGGACGCCCGCGACGGCGCGGACGGTGAGCAGCTCGTCGTACGGTTCCTGGCCGGCCAGGGCGATCACCGTGCCGTCGAGCGCGCCGACGAAGGCGAGGGCGAGGGTCCGGGCCGGCGGGCCGTCGGCCAGGGCGTCGGCGCGCCGCGCGGCCTCGATGAGGTGGGTGCAGCGCGTGACGAGCTTTTCGTACGCCTGCTCGATCTCCTGGCCGACGGGGTGGTCCTGGCCGCTGAACTCCAGCCGGAGCGCGCTCGCCACCCGGGCGCCGGTGTGCCGGCAGTAGACGGCGTGGCCGCGCGCCAGGGTGAGCAGGGCCGCCACCGGGTGCGCTTCGCGCTCGACGCGCGGCGCCACCTCCTGGAGCCAGGTCTCCCCGATCCACCGGATCACGGCCAGGGTCAGGTCCTGCTTGTCCTTGAACTGGTGGTACAGGGCGCCGCGCGTATAGCCCGCGTCGCGGGCGACCTGTTCGAGCGCGAGGTTGCCGTAGCCGTAGCGCGACAGGCCTCGGGCGGCCGAGACCAGGAGCGCGCCGCGGGTGCGGGCGCGCCGCTCCGCCTGGGTGACTCTCCCTTCACCTACATCCATGTATGTATGTTACTGGGCGCGTCAACACCCGGCGGGGCGGCCCCCGTTCGGCTCAGGGCACCCGGGCCGTCCATTCGGCGGTGGCGAACTTGGTCCGTACGAGATCCCGCGCGCGGGCCAGCTCCGCCTCGGTGACCTTCCCCTGGGCGAGGCTGTACCGGGAACGGAAGGAGTCGATCATGCGGTCGATGACGGCTTCGCGCGGCAGGCCGGTCTGCCGGCGCAGCGGGTCCACCCGCTTCTTGGCGCTCTTGGTGCCCTTGTCGGACAGCTTCTCCTTGCCGATGCGGAGCACGTCGAGCATCTTGTCCGCGTCGATGTCGTAGGACATCGTCACGTGGTGCAGGACCGCGCCCGGGCCGCCGCCCGGCGCCACCATGCGCTTCTGCGCGGCGCCCGCGATCTTCCCGGCGTCCGTCGCGATGTCGTTGAGCGGCTGGTACCACGCCTTGATGCCCATGTCGGCGAGGGCACCGAGCACCCAGTCGTCCAGATAGGCGTAACTGTCCTGGAAGGAGAGCCCCTGCACGAGGGCGTCCGGGACGGACAGGGAGTACGTGATGGTGTTGCCCGGCTCCACGAACATCGCGCCGCCGCCGGAGATGCGGCGCACGACCTCGATCCCGTGCCGGGCTGCGCCCTCCGCGTCGACCTCGTTGGCCAGCGACTGGAAACTGCCGATGATCACCGAGGGGGCGCCCCACTCCCACACCCGCAGCGTCGGCGGGCGCCGCCCCGCCGCGACCTCCTGGGTCAGCACCTCGTCCAGGGCCATGTGCAGGGCGGGCGGCTGCGGCCCCTCGTGGACGAGCTGCCAGTCGTAGTCGGTCCAGTCCGTGGCGTGGGCCAGCGCCCGGCGCACGGCCACCCCGATGCCCTCCGACGTCAGGCCGTACATCACGGTGCCCTCGGGGAGCGCCGCGTCGACACGGGCGGCCAGGCCCGCGGCGTCCGTGTCGGCGGGGGCGCCGTCCAGGGCGCCGTTGATCGCCTCCAGCGCCTCGTCCGGCTCCAGGAAGAAGTCGCCGGCCACGCGGGTGCGCCGCAGCTCACCGCCCTCGACGTCCAGATCCACCACGACCAGTTTGCCGCCGGGGACCTTGTACTCACCGTGCACCGTGCTTCCTCCAAGCCCGCGGGGCGCCCCGCTGTTCCGCATCGTCCCTCCACGCTAGCCGAGTGCCGGAATGTCCTCCCCGACGGAAGATGGGGCAAGGACGACGCACCACGCGGTGCCGGACCGACGTCGGGACGAGGGCGAGCAGGTGGAGGAGACCGTGAGCGTGCACGCGCGAGAGGGCGCCGAAACGGGCCGGCATGTCCTGGTGACCGGGGCGACGGGGTACATCGGCGGCCGCCTGGTGCCCGAGCTGCTCGACGCCGGATACCGCGTGCGCTGCCTGGCCCGTACGCCGCAGAAACTCCGCGACCACCCCTGGGCGCCACGGGCGGAGGTCGTGAAGGGCGATGTCACCGACGCCTCCTCGCTGGCCGAGGCGCTGCGCGGCATCGACGTGGCGTACTACCTGGTGCACGCCCTCGGCACCGGCAACCGCTTCGAGGAGACCGACAGGAAGGCGGCGCGGACCTTCGCGGAACAGGCCCACGCCGCCGGCGTCCGCAGGGTCGTCTACCTCGGCGGCCTCACCCCGGCGGACGTACCGCCCCAGGCGCTCTCGCCGCACCTGCGCTCCCGCGCGGAGGTCGGCGAGATCTTCCTGCGCGGGAAGGTCCCCGCGACCGTCCTGCGCGCGGCCGTCATCATCGGCTCCGGCTCCGCCTCCTTCGAGATGCTGCGCCACCTCACCGAACGGCTCCCGGTGATGGTCACGCCGAGCTGGGTCGGCACCCGCGTCCAGCCCATCGCCGTACGCGACGTCCTTCGCTACCTCGTCGGCAGCGCGCGCATGCCGTCCGACGTGAACCGCGCCTTCGACATCGGCGGCCCCGACGTCGTCACGTACGAGCAGATGATGCGCCGGTACGCGACGGTCGCCGGGCTGCCGCACCGCCTCATCGTGCGCGTGCCGATGCTCAGCCCCGGCCTCTCCAGCCTCTGGATCGGCCTCGTGACCCCCGTGCCCCGCGCCCTGGCCCGGCCCCTCGCCGAATCGCTGCGGCACGAAGTGGTCTGCGACGAACACGACATCGCGCGGTACGTGCCCGACCCGCCCGGCACCCCCGTCCCCTTCGACGAGGCGCTCAGCCTCGCCCTGCGGCGCGTGAAGGAGGCGCAGGTCACCACCCGCTGGTCGTCGGCGGCGCTGCCCGGCGCGCCGAGCGACCCGCTGCCCACCGACCCCGACTGGGCGGGCGGCAGCCTCTACACCGACCACCGCCACATCACCGTCGACGCCCCGCCGGACGCCCTGTGGCGGGTCATCGAGGGCATCGGCGGCGACAACGGCTGGTACTCCTTCCCGCTGGCCTGGGCGGTGCGGGGCTGGCTGGACCGCGCGGTCGGCGGCGCCGGGCTGCGCCGCGGCCGCCGGGACGCGGCACGGCTGCGGGTCGGCGACTCCCTCGACTTCTGGCGGGTCGAGGAGATCGAACCGGGCAGGCTGCTGCGGCTGCGGGCGGAGATGCGGCTGCCCGGCCTGGCCTGGCTGGAGATGCGCGCCGACCGCGACGACGACGGCCGCACCCGCTACGGCCAGCGTGCCCTCTTCCACCCGCACGGCCTCCTCGGCCACGCCTACTGGTGGAGCGTGTCGCCCTTCCACGCGGTCGTGTTCGGCGGCATGGCCCGCAACATCGCCAAGGCCGCGTCCAAAGAGGCGCGGCGGGACGAAAGACAGGCGTCACCCTCGACGCCGCCCCCGGCCGCCGTACCGGCGCCGGACCCACAGGAGTAGCGCCATGAACACCTCCGTCGTCCTGTTCACCTCCGACCTGCGCGTCCACGACCATCCGCCGCTGCGCGCCGCCCTCGCGGGCGCCGACGCCGTGGTCCCGCTCTTCGTCCGCGACCGGGCCATCGAGGGCACCGGCTTCGCGGGGCCGAACCGGCAGGCGTTCCTCGCGGACTGCCTGGCCGACCTCGACCGGCGGCTGCGGGAGCGCGGCGGGCGCCTGGTGGTGCGCGGCGGCGACCTCGTCGAGCAGGTGCGGGCCGTCATGGCGGAGGCGGCCGCGGGCGACCTCCACCTGGCGGCGGGCGTCAGCCGGTACGCGCACCGCCGCGAGCGGCGCCTGCGCGAGGCGCTGGAGGCGGACGGCCGCCGGCTGCACGTCCACGACGGCGTGATCACCGTGCTCCCGCCGGGCGGGGCCACCCCGGCGAACTCCGACCACTTCGCCGTCTTCACCCCGTACTTCCGCCGCTGGTCCGCCCAGGGGCCCCGCCCGGTGCTCGGCGCCCCGCGCGCCGTGCGCGTCCCCGACCACGTCCGCTCGGACCCCCTTCCCGGGCGCGACGCCGTCGCGGGCCTCTCGCCGGGGCTCGCGCGCGGCGGCGAGAGCGAGGGCAGAGCGCGGTGGAAGGCCTGGCTGCGCGGCGGCATCGACGCGTACGGGCAACGCCACGACGACCTCGCGGGCGACGCCACCTCCAAGCTGTCGCCGCATCTGCACTTCGGCACGCTCTCCTGCACCGAACTCGTCCACGGGGCCCGCTCCCGGGCGACGCCGGGCGCCGAGGACTTCGTCCGCCAGCTGTGCTGGCGCGACTTCCACCACCAGGTGCTCGCGGCCCGACCCCGGGCGGCGACGACCGACTACCGCACGCGCGGCGACCGTTGGCGCTCACCGGAGTCGGCGGCGCGGGACATCCGCGCGTGGCAGGAGGGGCGTACGGGATATCCCGTCGTCGACGCCGCCATGCGCCAGCTCCTGCACGAGGGCTGGATGCACAACCGCGGCCGGCTGCTCACCGCGAGCTTCCTCACCAAGACGCTCTACGTCGACTGGCGGGTGGGCGCCCGGCACTTCCAGCGGCTGCTGGTCGACGGCGACCTCGCCAACAACCAGCTGAACTGGCAGTGGATGGCGGGGACCGGCACCGACAGCCGCCCCAACCGGGTCCTCAACCCCGTGCTCCAGGGCAAGCGGTACGACCCCGACGGCGCGTACGTCCGGCGCTGGGTGCCCGAACTCGCCGAAGTGCGCGGCGCCGCCGTCCACGAGCCGTGGAAGCTGCCGGCCGCCGAGAGGGCGCGCCACGACTATCCGGAGCCGGTCGTCGACCTGGCCGACGGGCTCGCCCGGTTCCGGCGGGCCCGGGGCCTGGACTGACCTCGCGTCAGGGGGCGGGCGCGATGCCCCAGGCCGCCGCTCTGGCCGCGGCCGCCGCGCGGTTGGGCAGGTCGAGCTTGGCCAGGATGTGCTCGATGTGGGTGCCCACGGTGCGGGGCGTGACGTAGAGGCGCTCGGCGATCTCGCGGTTGGTGCGGCCGGCGGTCAGCTCGGCCAGCACCTCCAGCTCGCGCGGCGAGAGCCCGCCGGGCCGCTGATGCGCCGCCGCGGTGGAACGGGCGCCCGCGTCGAGGGTCGCGGCGAGGGCCTCCGTGAGGAGCGTGACGACGGCGCGCGCCGGGTCGGGGGTGCTCCGTGGCCGACGGGTGCTGACGTTCAGCATGCCGACGTACCGTCCGTCCTCGGCGAACAGGCACTGGGCCACCCCGTCCGCGATGCCGAGCGGGGAGAGCACCTCCTGGAAGCCGGGGGACGCCGCGAGGAGGTGCCCGGGGACGTCCCCGAGCCAGAGGCCGCCCCGGGCCGGCCCGCGGAGCACGGCGAACACGGGGTCGTGGTGGAGGCGGGTCTCGATGTACGCCGTGGCGTCGGCCGGGTAGCTCCCGGCCAAGGTGATGTGACGCCGGCGCCGCGCGTCCCAGCGGGCCAGGGAGGCGTGGTCGTACTCCACCACCCGCGACAGCGCCGTCAGGACCGTGTCGACGCCGGCCGCGCCGCTCGTGGCGCTCCGGGCGGCCGCGCGGACGTGGACGGCCGCGTCGAGGATGTCCGCCGTGCTCCGCTTCCCTGCCATCCCCCAAGGATGATCTTGTGCCCGGAGGACGTCAATCACCCAGGGTGTCGTGCACGACCCGCCCGTCCATGACCGTCAGGACGACGGGCATCCGGGGGATGTCGTGGGGATCTGCGCCCAGCAGGTCCCCGTCGAGCACGCACAGGTCGGCGACCTTGCCCGGCTCCAGGGAGCCCTTCCAGTCCTCGGCGAAGTCCTGCCACGCCGCGTCGATCGTGTACGTACGGATCGCCTCGGCCAGGCCGATGCGCTGCTCGGGGCCGCTGACCCGGCCGGCGGCCTTCGACTCGCGCAGCACCATGGTGGCGATGCCCTGGCGCCAGTCCGGGTCGGTGACCGGGGCGTCGGATCCGCTGGCGACCCGCACACCGGCGTCGAGGGCGTCGCGGTAGGGCCACGCGTACGCGGCCCGCTCGGCGCCGACGAACTCCTCCTCCATGTCGGCGACGGTCCACTTGATGGTGGGGTTCATGTTGGCGCCCAGGTCGTGCGCGGCCAGCACCTTCATGCTGTGCGGGGTGAGGAAGTCGCCGTGGATGAGGTAGTGGCGGGCGTCGGGCCGCGGGTGCTCGGCCAGGGCCGCCGCGAAGGCGTCCGCGACGGTGTCGCAGGCCCGGTCGCCGGTGACGTGGACGCCCAGCTGATGGCCCGCGACATGGGCGCACCGGATCATGGCGTCGATCTCGGCGGTCCGCTCGGTGTCGCTCGCGCCGCCCACGCACAGGGCGCCGCGGCCGCCGCCGACGTACGGCTCGTGCATCCAGGCCGTCTTGTTGGGGACGATGCCGTCGGCGAACATCTTGACGCCGTGGACCGCGAGGCGGCGCGGATCGGTGTCGCCGTACTCGCCGAGGGTGCCCAGAGCGCGGGCGAACTCCTCGGCGGTGCCGGCCATTGCGGTGGGCAGGAGCAGGACGCCGAGGCGGGCGGTCAGCTCGCCGTCGGCCAACAGCCGGCGGTAGACGTCCAGGGTCCCGGTGCCGAGCGCGCCGCGCATGATGCCGTCGCCGCCGGGGCCGAGCCCGGGCTCGGTGTAGCTGGTGACGCCGAGTCCGGCGAGCGTGCGCAGGGTCGACCTGATGGCATCGGCGCGCTCCTGGCGGCTCAGCGGGGGCAGCGCGTTCTGCACGAGGGCCTGGGCCCCCTCGTGGAGCAGCCCGGTCGGCTCCCCGGCGCCGTCCACGACGATGGCCCCGCCGGGCGGCGCGACGGTGTGCCGGTCGATCCCGATGAGTTCCAGGGCCTTGGAGTTGACCCAGGTGGCGTGCCCGGAGAAGGAGTAGAGGACGACGGGGTGCTCCGGGCTCACGGCGTCGAGGTCGTGCCGCGAGGGCGTCCGGGCGGGGTCGCGGACGCACTCCGCGAGGTAGCCGGTGTCCCAGCCGTGCCCGGTGACCCACTGCCCGCGCGGCACGCGCCCGACGGCCTCCCGCACCGCGTCGGCCACGTCCGCAAGGGAGGCCACGGTGGGGTGCCCGAGGTCCAGGGAGAGCGGCGGTGACGCCATGCCGAAGGCGCATCCGTGCAGATGGGAGTCGTTGATCCCGGGCAGCAGCGTCGCCCCCCGCAGCTCGACGACGCGGGTGCCGGGCCCGACGAACGGCGCGACGTCGTCCCGCCCGCCGACGGCGCTGATGACCCCACCGGTCACCGCCAGGGCCGAGGCTACGGAGAACTCCGCGTCGACGGTGACCACTTGGCCGCCGACGAACACCAGATCCGCGTACGTGTCCACAGAAGCGTCCTTTCCCGGGCGGCCGGCACGACGCCGGCCCACAAACGATCTTCCCGAGGACTATGACGGGACTCCGGTGCGAGGCACATCGGTCGTTTCACCGATACGCCCCCAAGGGGCGCGGGGAACTGCGCGACCGGCCACGGCGGTTCCGCTGCCGGAGGTGCCCCGCCGGCCTCCTGAGGGGCGGCGGCCATACGCCCCAGGGGCGCGGGGAACTGCGCGACCGGCCACGGCGTGTCCGCAGACGGCGAACGACGGAAGCCCGGGCAGACGAGGTGCCGCGCGTGGGCGTTCGGCGGGGACGGTTGATCGCGGGCGCCGCTCCCCGGTTCAGGGCCGCGCGCCGTGGCCCGTCGCGCGGAGGGCCTCTTGCGCCGCGGCCAGGCGGTCCTCCTCGGCACGGCCGTCGGTGGAGGTGCCCGCGACGGCGTCCGCGGGGGCGCCCGCGACGGCGTCCGCCCAGGCGAGCAGCCGGCGCAGATGGGGGTCGGTCGCGGCCGCGGTGACGCGGGGCTCGCCCACGACCACCTCGCCGCTCGTCCCGTCGAGGGCGATCAGGGCGCCCTCGGGCAGGGTACGGCCGCCCACCCGGACACAGCCCTCGGCGGCGTCGACGGTCAGGCCCGAGGCCCCGACGACGGCGGGCTTGCCCATCGCCCGCGCCACCACGGCCGCGTGACTGGTCGGTCCGCCGCGCGCGGTGACGACCCCGGCCGCGGCGGCCAGGCCGTGCATGTCGAGCGGGGAGGTCTCGGGGCGCAGCAGGACGACCGGCCCGCCGGCCGCGAGCCGCGCCGCGCTGTCGGCCGTGGTGGCGACCCGGCCGACGGCGACTCCCGGTGAGGCGCCGAGCCCCCGGGTGAGGACGTCACCCGGCTCCACCTCCGTGATCCGCGGGGTCCGCACCTGGGCGAGGTGCTGGGGCGCCACGCGCAGCAGGGCCTCGGCGCGGTCGATCGTCCCCGCCTCGGCCAGCTCCACCGCGACCCGGACCGCGGCACGCCCGACGAACCGCCCGGGGCGCACCTGGAGGATCCACAACTCACCCTCCTCGAAGGTGAATTCGACGTAGCAGGCGTCGCGGTAGTGCTCCTCCAGCCGGTCCAGGGCCGCCAACAACCCGACCCACACGTCGGGTTCCCGCTCGGCCAGCTCGTGCAGAGGGCCGGTGAGCGAGGTGCCGGAGACGACGTCGTCGCCCTGCCGGCCGAAGAGGACCTCGCCGAACGGGAGGCGTTCCCCGGTGTTGGGGTCCCGGCTGAAGGCGACGCCCGTACCGCTGCGCTCGTCGCGGTTGCCGAACACCATCGCCTGGACGGTCACGGCGGTGCCGAGGTCGCCGGGGATGTCGTGCAGGGCGCGGTAGGTCTTGGCGCGCGGGGTGTCCCACGAAGAAAACACCGCCTCGACGGCCAGGTCCAACTGCCGGGCGGCGTCCTCCGGTACGGGCTCGCCGCTCTGTTCCTGGATCAGCCGCTCGACCTGGTGGATCGCCGTCTCCAAGGCGCTCACCTCGCCCTCCTGGCCGGCGATCGCCCGCTCGACGGCCGCCAGGGCCTCCTGACCCACGCCCACGACCTCGGAGGCGTAGCTGGTCAGGAACCGCAGCCGGGAGTCCAGCGCGAAGCGCTGGTCGCCCCTCTCCGCGGCCAGCGCGGCGGTCGCCTTGGAGGTGAGTCCGAGGTTGAGCACGGTACTCATCATGCCGGGCATCGACACCGGCCCGCCGGAGCGGACCGACACGGCCAGCGGGCGTTCGGAGCCGCCCAGCGTGCGGCGTGTGGCGGCCTCCAAGTCACGGACCGCGCCCGCCAGTTCGGCGTCCAGGCCGTCGGGTGCCCGGCCGGTGCGGAGGTAGGCGCGGCAGGCCCGGGTGCCGATGACGAACCCGGGTGGCACGGGCAGTCCCAGACGCCGGAGCACGACGAGCCCGTGCGCCTTGCCGCCGAGGACGTCCGCGCTCTCCTCGACCTCTGCCGAGAGCGGGTGGATCCAGGTCATCGCTTCGTCACCTCTGCGTCGCCTCTGCTGATTCGGCTGCGGGGAGCGGGATGCCACGGGCCGGGGAGCCGGGGGCGAGGGAGCCGGGGGCTCAGTGGCGCGGGATGCCGAGGGTGGCCAGCAGATCCTCGTGGAGCTGGAACCACACCGTGTGGTACGAGGCGGTGCTGTCCGTCACGTACTCCAGCGCCCCGGACCTGGCGCGGGCGAGCGCGTCGCCGAGCCGGACGGGGTAGCGCTGGAACCGGAGCAGCGCCGCGGACAGCTCCGCGCACAGCGGTTCGGCACGCTGGTGGAACTCCGTGAACCGGTCGAGGACCCGGGCGTCGTACGCGGAGTCCTTGTGGTCGTTCATCGTCATGGTGCCGTTGACGGTGCGGGTCTGCCAGGCCGTGCACAGGTCGAGCAGTTCGGGGTTGAGGACGAGGAACCGGTCGAAGGCGGCGGAGAGCGCGGGCCGCACCCCGGCCGCCGCCACCTCGTCGGCGATCCGCTCGGCGTCGGCGTCGCGGCCGGCGTCCGTGAGGCCCCAGCCGCCGAAGTCGCCCGCGGTGCGCGTGACGAGTCCGGCGACGGCGAGGTCGATCAGTTCCGACTCGACGTCGGATTCGGACAGTCCCGTCGCCCCGGCGACTGCGGACAGGCCCGAGAAGCCGATGCAGCGAAGGGCGTGGAGGACCAGCAGATCGGTGCTGGTGGCGTGGGAGGAAACGGGCTGGGTCATGGCGCGGCCCCATCGGGTTCGGTGTGGGAGACGTCTGCGGTGATGCGGTCGAAGGTGGCCGCGGCGTGCGCGGCACCCGGTCCTTGGGCTCGGGTGACGATCGTGTCGTGCCGGACGCGGACCGCGTACTCGGTGGTGTCGTCGGCGTCGGGAACACCGACGGCCGACGCCACCAGGCCGCGGTCGTCCAGGACGAGACGCAGGCGCGGCCGGTCCTCGGGTTCGAACACGCGCCACAGGCTACGTGCGAAGTCGCCGATTCTCAGCCGGACGAGGCGTCCGATCTCGGCGGGGTCGGCCGTGGTGACGGCCACGGTGATCAGATCGCCGGCCCGCGCGGCGCGGACGGCCTCTTCCGCGGCTTCCAGGCGGCGGGTGCCGAGGACCGTGATGACACCGTCCCCGGCGAAGCCGACCGGCCGCCCGTCGAGCAGGTCCCGCAGCTCCCGCGGCGGGTGCCACGGGTCACGGCAGGCTCGCGCGGGCGGGACGTAGGGCAGGTGCGGCGGATTCCAGGTGTCGGCGAGGGGGAGCCCCGCCAGGTGCGCGCACGCCTGGGCGATGTCGAAGGGGTCGCCGAAGCCCAGTGCCGGATCCGCCGAGGCGCCCGGGCCGTCCAGCAGCCGCAGGACCAGTTGGGCCCGTCGTACCTGTCGGGCGGGCGGCGCGTCGGCGCATGTGTGCGAGTCCAGGGACTCCAGCGCGAGCGCCAGCAACAGCGCCTCCAGGCGCGTCACTTGGCCGAACGCGGCGCGAATCGGTTCGTCGTCCAGCACCTCGGCCAGGGCCCGCAGCCGTACGCGGCCGACGGCGGGGGTGTGTTCGGCCAGCGGCAGCCGTTCGAGCCAGCTGCGGGCGAAGGCGCCGAGCACCTGGGCGGTGGAGGCTCCGGCGGAGGGCGCCGGACAGGCGAGCTCGACGGCGTCGTCGTGCTCCGTGGCGGCGCCGCGTTCGACCATGTCGATCAGCACCGCCAGATAGAGGGCGCGTTTGCTCGGGAAGTTCGAGTACACCGCGCCCCGTGTCAGTTCGGCCCGCTCGGCGATCCGGTCCACCTTCGCCGCGGCGTAGCCGCATGCGGTGAACTCGGCCTGCGCCGCAGTCAGCACGGCGGCGCGGGTGCGCTCCTGCTGCTGGGCCCGGGTCAGCCGGCCCATCCGCGACTCCTTCCGTCGGTGCGTGGCCGTTCGGCGCCTAGCCGTTGCGGCCCCGGAGTGCAAGTGTTCGCGCTCACGAAGGAAGATACACGGAACATCCCGATGGTGGCACCATCCGAGATTGGCGGCTGCCGCGTCCCGCCCGCGGGGAGAAGTCGACACGGCGACAGCGGCCGCGGCCCCGGGGGCGCCGCCCTGGGCCGGAAGCAGAGGTTTAATTCTCGGAAAAGTGGTTTTCGCCGTTCGCCCGACGTGCCCCCGCCGAATTTCCCTCGAAGAATTCTTGCCCGACTTCCCCGGCGTTGGGATGCTCGATCGATGGCCGAACGATCAGCTTATGAGTTACTCAGTCGCGATGAGATCGACGCCATCGCGCGCTGCGCCGTCCTCGGCGCCTACAGGCCGCGTCCTCGCCACGTTTTCGGGCTTTCCTTTATGGCGGTGGTGCCGGGAATTGTGTTGATGGTGTGCGCCATGGCATTCCGGCTCACGCGCCGGCGTTTGCTGCGCCGGCTCCGGCGGGCCCACGGCGGCACCCCGTTCAGATGGCCGGACCTGCTCGCCGAAGTGCGCCGCCGGGATCGGAACGCCGCCCTCCGTACGTGATGACCGCATGTTTCGCCAGCCTGGACCACGCGGGCCACAGGGTCGGTACGCCCCCGGGCCACCGCCGTGTCACCCGTGCGCGACCGGGGTCAGAGGTGTTGGAAGCGGTTCAAACCAGCAGTCCGTGAGGGCTGTACCGAATGCTCTCATAGGCGCTTCGTCTTGACAGACATCGGCCGAAAGCGATCAAATTTGCGCAGTGTCACGGTGTTCCGTAACCGAGGGGCGAGCAATGAATCCGTCGGGACGGGGATATTCTGCTACGGGGGCGAGGTTCGTATGCGACGGCTGCGCGGACTGCGGTTTTGTTTCACCGTAACGGCTATTTCCGTTCCCGTCTCCGCCCGGCCGGAATTAACGCGGTGACGTGACGCGGAAACGGTGTGGGGAAAGGTGAGGCGGTGCGCCCGAGCGGCGCCCGGGCCGGCCGCCGAGCCGTAGCCGTTCTATCGACTTATCTCCTCCGCCCGCTCGGCCTGCCGCGTCGCTGAGTCACCGCGGAACCACACGTCACAGCGGGAGCGGCCGCGTCCGGCTGCCCATTTCCACCGACGCACGATCGCCCTCCGGCCCTCTCAACCACGCACCCCGAGGTGATTGATCAATGATCGGTAGGTTAAAAGCCCATGCCGTTCGGACGGCGGCGGTGCCCGGTGTCGATGTTCCGGGACGCGAGGGCGGGACGGGCGCGGCCCCGGGCGCCGGGGGCGCGCAGTCGCCGGCCACCGAGTACGTACCCGTCGAGACCCTGCGCACGACGGGCGGCCCGCGCATCGGCGGGGAGGACGAGGAGCACGTCCACCTGCTCGCGGCCCTGGACACACCGCTCCCGCCCATCGTGGTGCACCGCCCCACGATGCACGTCATCGACGGCGCGCACCGCCTGCGCGCCGCCCTGCTGCGCGGCGACGACCGCATCATGGTCCGCTTCTTCGACGGCCCGGAGGCGGACGCCTTCGTCCTGGCGGTCCAGCTCAACAGCGAGCACGGACTGCCGCTCTCGCTGTCCGACCGCAAGGCCGCCGCCGCCCGCATCGTCGCCTCCCACCCCCAGTGGTCCGACCGCAGGATCGCCGAGGTCGTGGGCCTGGCCGCCAACACGGTGGGCGCCGTGCGGCAGCGTACGACTGCGCAAAATGAGCAACCGAACGCCAGCATCGGCCGGGACGGACGGGTGCGCCCGCGCAACGGAGCCGAGGGGCGGCTGCGCGCGGGGGAGTTGATGCGGGCCAACCCGGAGGCCTCGCTGCGCGAGATAGCCAGGCTCGCGGGGATCTCGGCGGCCACCGCCAGCGACGTGCGGGCCCGGCTCAACCGGGGCGAACCCCTGGTCACGCCGCAACAGCGGCAGGCCGGGACCCGCGAGAACCCCTCCGGGGCGGTGGCCCGGCGCTCCTTCCGGCCGGACGGCCAGGCCAGCGACGTCCTGCTGGTGAGCCTCAGCAAGGACCCCTCGCTGCGGCTCACCATGGCCGGCAAGGTCCTGCTGCGCGCGCTGCGGGTCAGCTCCGTCGACGCCGACGGGTGGGCCCGCATCGTGGACGCGGTGCCGCCCCACCGCCAGGAAGTGGTGGCCCGCCTCGCCCGGGAGTGCGCCAACGCCTGGCAGTGTCTCGCGGACAGGCTGTCGGAACGGACGGCCGAGAGACCGACCGAGGCGGGCTGAGCCGCTGTCCCCGGCCCGCGTCCGCGCACCCGGCGGGGAGCACCGAATGACGCAGGGACCGGCCGCGAGGTGCGACCGGTCCCTGCGTGTCCCTGCGTGTCCCTGCGGGCGTAGGGCTCGCGCGTACGACTCATGCGTACGGCCGGCGGTTATGGCCCGTCGGTGCTCGCCGCGCTCACGGCGCGTCGAGGAACGCGCGGACGTCACGGGCGAACTCCGGGGTGCCCAGGAGGTTGTGGCCGCGGCGGGGGTACCGCACCAGCCGGGCGCCCGGTACCCCGGCCGCGGTCTCGTCGAACATCTCCTGGGGCCACATCCGGTCGCGGCCGCCGCACACCACGAGGGTGGGCGCCCGCACCTCGCCCAGCCGGTCCCGGACGTCGAAGCCGTCCTCGGCCAGCAGCGTCGCCTTCAGGTCGGAGATGTCGCGCGGCGGCGGATCCAGCCGTCCCGCCAGCCACAGCGGAAGCATCAGCAGCCGTTGCAGCACGGGGTTCGCGGTGAGGGCGGGGGCCGCCCGGTGCATGCCGGAACGACCGCGCTCGGCCGCCGCCAACAGGTCCCGGTGGAAGCGCCTGCCGACCGGGCCCAGGGTGTACGCGGCGCAGGCCAGGACCAGCCGGTCGACCACGTCGGGGTGGTCGAGCGCCAGTTGCAGGGCGATCGCGCCCCCGGTCCCGTGGCCGAGCACCGGCACGGGACCCGGGAAGTGCGCGCGCAGCGCCTCGGCGTGCTCCGCGGCCAGCTCGCCCATCGTCGTGCCGACCGGCGTGCCCGGGCGGCGGTTGGTCCAGAAGACCTGGTACCCGGCGGCGACGAACGGCGCCACCAGCAGCGCCGCTCTGCGCCGCTGCGCACCGGGCGGCGGCACGGTGTGCGTCATCGTGAATCCGGACAGGTGGACCAGCGGCTTCCCGGAACCGAAGGCGAGATGGGGAAGGCCGGTGCCGAATGTGCCCTGCTTGGTCGCGATATCCATGGGACACCTCTCGTACTCGATGTGTTCGGCGCACGGGCTGTACCGCACGCACTCGGCACAGCGGGCCGACGAACTTGTCCGGGCTTTCCGAGCGTTCGTGGTCACATCCCCTGTGCGCGGCTACGCTGACGCTCGAACCGGGGCCACCAAATATCGCACGGAACTGGCGAATTGGCGGGTCGAGCCGGTTCCGGAGAAAAGGCGAGGTGTCAGATTGTCCGCCGTACTGCGTTCCCATCACCTGGGTCCCTTACCGGAATTCATGGCCGGTGCGCACACCGTTCCGGTGCAGCGCATACGCACGCCTCCCGGTGACGAGATGTGGTTGGTGAGCGACTACGCCCTGGGCCGCCGGGTACTGTCCGACCGGCGCTTCAGCAGGGCCGCCGCGGCGGCTCCGGGAGCCCCTCGGCTCAACTCGGCGATGCCCTCGCCCACCTCGATGATGAGCCTGGACGGCGCCGACCACGCCCGGCTGCGCAAAATCGTCGCGGCCGCCTTCACCACCGGAAAGATGACCGGCATGGCCCCGCTGGTGCGGGGGACGGCGACGGATCTGCTGGCGGACATGAACCGCCGCGGCAGCCCGGCCGACCTGGTGTCCTCCTTCGCCGAACCACTTCCCGTGGCCGTCCTGGGCAACCTGCTCGGGGTGCCCGCGCAGGACCGGGGCATCTTCGACTCCTGGGTGGAGGTGCTCTTCGACATCACCGCCAGCAGCGACCTGGAGAAGAGCCGGCAGCGGCTCCTGCTGGTCGACTACATGTCCACCCTCATCGACCGCAAGCGGGTGCGGGACGACGACGACCTGCTCACCGACCTCATCCGGGCGCACGACGGCGACTCCTTGACCAAGGCCGAACTCGTCAGCCTCGGGCTCGCCCTGCTCACGGCGGGATACGAGACGACCGTCGGGCAGATCGGCCTCGCCGTCCTCGCCGTACTCCAGGAGCGCATTCCCCGCGAATTCGTCAAGGACGAGGAGCGGGCGGACGTACTGGTCGAGGAATTGCTCCGCGTCACCCCGTCCACGGCCATCAGCTTTCCGCGAGTGGCTCTCGAGGACGTCGAACTGGGCGATATCCGCGTGCGTGCGGGGGAAGCGGTGGTGGTCTCCTTGCTGCACGGAAATCGTGACGACAAGGTATTCGCCGAACCGGACGTTCTGCGGGACGGCAGGTCCTCGGTCCATCTCACCTTCGGGCACGGAATTCACCGCTGCCTCGGCGCGCCGCTGGCGCGGCTCCAGGTGCGCACGGCGCTCCTCGAACTGTTCGCGTGCTTACCCGAGTTGCGGTTGGCCGAGGACGAGCCCGCGGCACCCGCCGTCGTGTGGAAGGACGGACTGATCACCCGGGGACTCGGCTCGTTGCACGTGGCGTGGTGAGGCCTCGCCCGCCCCGGTAGGGGCCCGGAACCAGTGCGACCAGCGGCACCAGCGATCAGCGGAACCAGTGGGATCAGAAGGGGCAGGGAACGACAGTGGCTGCACACGTGGCGGACGGCATGACGGAGCCGGAGACGGCGCAGGACGAGCCGATCGCGATCATCGGCATGGCGTGCCGCTTCCCCGAGGCCCCCGCGCCCGGTGACTACTGGCGCCTGCTGCACGAGGGCCGCTCGGCCATCCGCCGCTCGCCCGAGACCGGCAGGCACGAGGGCACGCTTCCCGGCCGCGACCGGTTCGACGCCCACTTCTTCGGCATATCGCCGCGCGAGGCCGCCGCCATGGACCCGCAGCAGCGACTGGCGCTCGAACTGGCCTGGGAGGCCCTGGAATCGACGGGAGTGCTCCCCGCCGTGCTGCGCGGCAGCTCCACCGGCGTCTTCCTCGGCGTCTCGGCCAACGACTACGCCGGTGTCATCCGGCGCGAAGGGGCAGCCCCGCTCACCCACCACGCCCTGGCGGGGACCCACCGCAGCGTCATCGCCAACCGCCTCTCGTACACCCTCGACCTGCGCGGGCCGAGCCTCACCGTCGACGTGGGGCAGGCCTCGTCCCTGGTGGCCGCGCACCTGGCCTGCGTCAGTCTGCGGAGCGGCGAGTCGTCGCTGGCCCTCGCCGGAGGCGTGCAGCTGAACATCACCGAGGACGGCGCGGAACTCGCGGAGGCCTTCGGCGGACTGTCCCCCGACGGCAGCAGCCGTGCCTTCGACGCCCGCGCCAACGGTTTCGTACGGGGCGAGGGCGCCGGTCTCGTCGTACTCAAACCGCTGGCCAAGGCGCTGGCCGACGGCGACCGCGTCCACGCGGTGATCAGGGGCAGTGCCGTCAACCACGGCGGCCACGGCGCCGGGCTGACCGTACCCGGCGCGGCGGCGCAGTCCGACGCCCTGCTCGCGGCCCACCGGCAGGCGCGGATCACCCCCGAGAAGGTGCAGTACGTCGAACTCCACGGCACCGGCACGAAGGTGGGCGACCCCATCGAGGCGAACGCCCTCGGCGCGGTCTTCGCCCCCCGGCGGCGCGGCCACGAGCCGCTCCGGGTGGGCTCGGTCAAGACCAACATCGGCCATCTGGAGGCGGCGGCGGGCATCGCCGGCCTGCTCAAGGTCACCCTGGCCCTGTCCCACGGCGTCATTCCCGCCAGCCTCAACTTCGAGTCCGCCAACCCCGAGATCGATCTCGACGGCCTCGGCCTGAGCGTGCAGACGCGGGCCGAGCGGTGGCCCGCGCCCGAGGGCGTGGAGCGGGTGGCCGGGGTGTCCTCCTTCAGCATGGGAGGCACCAACTGCCACGTCGTCGTCTCGGCAGCGCCGCAGGCGACGCCGAGCGCCGTGCCCGCTCCGGGCCGGCCCGCCGACAGCGGGCAACCTCCGACGCCGCGCGTGCCGTGGGTGCTCTCGGGGCGTGGCACACAGGCCCTGCGGGACCAGGCCCGCAAGCTCCGGGAGCACGTCGTGGCGCACCCCGCCTGCCGGACCGAGGACATCGGCCACTCACTGGCCACCACCCGAACCGCCTTCGACGAGCGGGCCGTTGTCGTCGCGGCGAGCCGCGCGGACTTCGTGGCGGCCCTCGACGCCTTGGCTCTCGGCACGACGACGGACGCGGTCGTCACCGGCAGCGCCGCGTCGACGACCGGGCCGTTGGCCCTCGTGTTCCCGACGACGGCCGACGCGTGTCTTGACGCCGGGCGCGCGCTGCTGTCCTCCTCGCCCGGGTTCGCCGCCGCCCTCGCCGAGTACGACGCGCTGTTCGCGCCCTACGGCCTGTCCTCCGTCGCCGAGGCGCTGCGCGGCACCGGGACCGAGACGTCCGGCCCGGAGACAACGGCGGCCTGCGTGTACGCCGTCACGCTGGCGCTCGCGGGCATCTGGCGGGCGTACGGGGTCCGCCCCGGCGCGGTGAGCGCCCCGCACGGGCCCGGCGCGGTGGCCGCCGCGGTCAGCCGTGGCCTCCTGGCGCCGGAGGAGGGCGCGCGTCTGGTCGCCGCGGGTGAAGTGCCGCCCGAGGGTGCGGAGTTCACCGGAGAGGCTGCCGCCGACACCTGGTGGCTGGACGCCACGGGACGGCTCGGTGTCCGTACGCCGGACGCGGGGGCCTGGAGCACCCCGGACAGTGCACTGTCCGAGCCCGACCTCATGGCGACCGCCGCGCAGTTGCACGTACGCGGTGTCCGGATCGACTGGAGCCCCGCTTTCGTCGGCACGCGGCCCACGGTCGTCGAGCTGCCCACGTACGCCTTCCAGCGGGAGTCGTACTGGTGGCCCGAGGCGGGCGCGGAAACGGCCGGGTCCCCGGCGTCCGGGTCCGCGAGGTCGGGGTCCGCGCCCCGCGCCGGGGTCTTCGCCGAGGAGACCGTCTTTTCGGTGGTGCGCGAGGTGCTGGGTGGCGGTGCATTCGACGGCGGAGCGGCGTTCAGGGACGCGGGTTTCGATTCGATGATGCTGGCGGAGTTGCGGGACCGGCTGTCCGAGGTGACCGGCCTGGACATTCCTTCGACAGCGGTCTTCGATCACCCGACCCCGCTGACTCTCGCCGATTTCCTGGCGAGTCTTCAGAGTGACGCCACCAACAATCCCACCAACAACGAAACCAGTAACAATTCCACCAACAACGAAACCAGTAACCCCACTCGTCACTCCACCCGCGAAGCCATTGCCAATCCGGTGGGAGATCACTCGGTTGATCCGGTGGTGATTGTGGGGATGGCTTGTCGTTTTCCTGGTGGGGTGGTGTCGCCGGAGGGTTTGTGGGATGTGGTGGTGTCGGGTGGGGATGTGGTGTCTGGTTTTCCGGGGGATCGTGGGTGGGGTGGTGGGGTGTTGTCGGGTGAGGTGTGTGGTGTGCGGGAGGGGGGTTTTGTTGAGGGTGTGGGTTTGTTTGATGCGGGGTTTTTTGGTGTGTCGCCTCGGGAGGCGGCGGGGATGGATCCGGCGCAGCGGTTGTTGTTGGA
>NZ_JBEXWC010000029.1:0-90729 GCF_040629635.1 Streptomyces sp. NPDC005898
GGCGTGCTCCGACTGCATGCCCGCGGCCGGCTCGCACTCGCTCACCACCAGCGTGACCAGGTCGGCGCACGGTCCGGCCACCGACGACACGAACAGGAATGGCGCGACCATGGGCGATCTGCTCCTCGTCCGGCACGGCGAGACGTCGTGGGCCCTCACCGGGCAGCACACCAGCTGGACGGACATCCCCCTCACCGACAACGGCAGGAAGCAGGCCCGCTCGCTGGCCCCGCTCGTCGACCGGTTCCGGATCGGCGCGGCGTTCACCAGTCCGCGCCTGCGCTCGCGCGAGACGGCGGAGCTCGCCGGGTTCCCCGACGCGTCCGTCGACCCCGATCTGGCCGAGTGGGACTACGGCGCGTACGAGGGCGTGACGACCGTGGAGATCCACCGCACCCGGCCCGACTGGTACCTCTTCACCGACGGTGTCGCCCCCGGCCCGCCGGAGCACCCCGGGGAGAGCCCCGAGGAGGTGGGCGAGCGCGCCGACCGCATGCTGGCCAAGGTGGACGCGGCGCTCGCCAACAGCGAGGGCAGCGTGGTCCTGTTCGCCCACAGCCACTTCCTGCGCGTCCTCACCGCCCGGCGCCTCGGCCTGCCCGCGTCGGGCGGTTCGATGTTCCTCATGGCCACGGGCACGATCAGCCGCCTGAGCACGGAGCACGGCCGCCCGGTGGTGGCCAGCTGGAACCTGCGGCCCTGAAGCCCGTACCGGAAGTGGATCCCGGCGGATCGGAGCGGCACTCCACGAGCCGGTGCGTGCGGACGCACCCCACGACCTAGGTCGAAAGTCGCTCTGGCGCCGACGGAGGGCGCGGGAGAGGATCCCGGGCATGATCGACCCGCATCGGCTCCTGGCCTTCTGCGCCATGTCCGTCCTGTTGTCCGCCATTCCGGGACCGAGCGTGCTGTTCGTCATCGGCCGGGCCCTGGCCCATGGCCGCCGCACCGCGCTGGCCTCGGTGCTGGGCAACGCGCTCGGTGGCTACGCGCTGGTCATCGCGGTCGCTCTGGGGATCGGCACTCTGGTCGAGACCTCGGTCGTCGTCTTCGTCGCGATCAAGCTGGCCGGGGCCGCCTACCTCGTCCACCTCGGGGTGAAGGCCCTGCGCGCGAGCTGGAGGAACCGGGCACAAGCGGTACGTGTCGCTCCGGCGCCGTCCAGCGGTGGCAGCTCGGTGCGGGCGGGGTTCATGGTCGGGGTGACGAATCCGAAGAGCATCGTGTTCCTCACCTCGATGCTGCCTCAGTTCGTCGACCGGGAAGCCGGTCACGTCAGCCTCCAGATGCTGGTCCTCGGCCTGGCCGGTGCCGTGTTGGCCCTGATCTCCGACGGCTTGTGGGGGCTGACGGCCTCCGCCGCGCGGACCTGGTTCGGCCGCTCCCCCAGGCGGATGTCGCTGATCGGTGGCACGGGCGGGCTGGCCATGATCGGCCTGGGCGCCACGGTGGCCGTCACCGGCCGAGTCGACTAGCGCCGCCCCCCCTGGTGCCCTCGCCGCCGAGCGCTGCCGCACCCGACCGGGGGGCGCTCACGGCGGCCGTCCCACCGTCGTCCCCATCGGCGGCAACGGCTCCGGCGCCGCCCACCGGGGTCGCCCGCACCCCAACGGGCGCCGCCGGCAAGCCCGTTCGGCGTCCGCGCGGCGTGATTCGACACCCGCGTCCTTGATCTCCAAGACTGGCGTCATGCGATATGGCGTGAACCTCCTGAACTTCGGCTCCGGCACCACCCCCGACTCCCTCGTGCGGCAGGCCGCCGACGCCCGTGAACTCGGCTTCGAGTTCGCGATGATCTCCGACCACATCGCGGTGACGCCTGATGTCCACGAGGTCTATCCGGCGCCGTTCTACGACCAGTTCGTGCTCGCCGCGCACCTCGCGGGGCGGGTGCCGGGGCTGCGGCTGGGGACCACGATCACCGTGATCCCCTACCGCCATCCGCTGCAGACCGCCCGCCTCGCCGCCAACCTCGACCGGCTCAACGCCGCCGGCTTCATCCTCGGCGCCGGGGTGGGCTGGTCCGCCGCCGAGTACGCGGCGCTCGGCGTCCCCTTCGGTGAGCGCGGCGCGATGACCGACGAGTACCTCACGGCGATCCGCGCCGCGTGGCGCGAGGACCCGACGTCCTTCCACGGCACCTACGTCTCGTACGAGGGTGTCCGCACCGCCCCCGCGCCCGCGTCCCGCCGGCTGCCGGTCTGGGTCGGCGGCAACTCCCGGGCCGCGCAGCGCCGTGCGGCCCGCCTCGGCGAGGCCTGGCATCCGTTCATGCCGACGGCGGCCGCGCTGCAAGAGGCGCTGCCCTTCGTCGCGGCCGAGGCGAAGGCCGCGGGCCGCCCCGTGCCGGATCTCGCGCCGCGCCTGCAGATCCGGCTCGGCGCCCGGCCGGACACCCCCGACCGCCCGCTCGGCCACGGCAGCGTGGACCAGGTGGCCGACGACCTGGCGACCCTCGCCGGGCTTGGCGCCACGGACGTGCTCCTGGACACCTACCCCGGGACGCCCGGCGAACGGGCGGGCGCCGCCGACGACCGGCGCGTGCTGGAGCTGGTGATGTCAGTGGCACAGGGCACCATCGGTACCAGGTGACGCCGACCGACGCGGGAAGGGGTGCGGGCGCCATGAAGCCACCCACGGCCACGCAGCTGCGGATCATCGAGGCGGCGGATCCGGAGACGGGCCGCCTGTCCGGCAGCGACGCCCAGTTGGCGGGTTTGGTGCGGGCCCGCCTGGCCTTCCGCCATCCGCGGCCTCCGCACGCGTACTTCCTGACGCCCGCGGGCCACCGCCTGCGCGGGGCGGCACAGGCGCCGGCCGCCGAGCCCTCGCCCGCCGAGCCCGTGGCGGCCCCGGGGGTCTTCGCCGCCCGCACCGGCACGGAGAGCGCGCCGAGCGGCAGTGAGGGGGCCGCGCGGGCGCGGGAGGTCCGCAGCGCGTGGGAGGGCCTGGTGGAGCTGCGCCGGATGACGAACACCGACGGCGCCCGGGACCGCCCCTGCGCGTGGGAGCGCACGCATCTCGTGCAGGCCGCCGCCCTGGCCCTGGAGGCGGCCGGTCTGCCTCCCGCCCGCCCCGGCGGCGCGGGTTACGAGGTGACGGGCACCCCGCAGCCCGAGGCGGTCGCCGTGCGCGAGCCGTCACCGGAGGGGCTGCGGGCCTGTGCGGCGGCGCTGGAGAGGGCGGGTTGGCAGACCGGCGAGCACACGGCACCGCGCGGCGGGGGCCGCTACCTCCTGGCTTCCCCGAAGCGCACCTGACCGCCCCCGGCAGCACCCTGACCTCGCGCCCGCGACCAGCGGGTTCGGGCAGATCACCGCAGGGTGGCCGCTACCGGACACGGCTCACGCGCGCCGCGTGAACGCGTACATGACATCGTTACCCGACCGACCCAGGACGTTCACACGCTCGTCCGCACATCCATGTCACTCTCCCGATGGTTGATCGGTCAACTCGCGTAGAACGCGCGCTCATTGGACGGCGCACGGCACGTGAGACCTCCGGGAAAGGACCCACCCCCCATGCACGTCCCGCGCGTACGCCGCTGGAAACCCCTCGCCCTGAGCGCCGCCGCCGTGCTCGTCGGCCTCACCGTGCCCACCACGGCCACCGCCTCCCCCGCCCGGGCGGCCCCGTCGGCCGCGGCCCCGACGTATGCCGGCGCCTACGACGACACGTACTACCGTGACGCGCTCGGCAAGACGGGGCCCGCCCTGAAGTCCGCGCTGCACACGATCATCGGCAAGCAGACCAAGGTCTCGTACAGCCAGGTCTGGGACGCCCTGAAGACCACCGACCAGGACCCGGCCAACAGCGCGAACGTGATCCTGCTCTACACCGGCGCCTCGCGGAGCAAGAGCAGCAGCGGCGGCGACCAGGGCGACTGGAACCGCGAGCACGTGTGGGCCAAGTCCCACGGCGACTTCGGCACGGCGACCGGCCCCGGCACGGACCTCCACCACCTGCGCCCGGAGGATGTCACGGTCAACAGCATCCGGGGCAACAAGGACTTCGACAACGGCGGCGGCGCGGTCGCCGGGGCTCCGGGCAATCTCACGGACGGCGACTCCTTCGAGCCCCGGGACGCGGTCAAGGGCGACGTGGCCCGCATGATCCTCTACATGGCCGTGCGCTACGACGGCGAGGACGGCTTCCCCGACCTGGAGCCCAACGACCGCGTGGACAACGGCAGCGCGCCCGCCATCGGCCGCCTCTCCGTGCTGAAGCAGTGGAGCGACGAGGACCCGCCGGACGCCTTCGAGAAGAACCGCAACCAGGTCATATTCGACAAGTACCAGCACAACCGGAACCCGTTCATCGACCACCCGGAGTGGGTGGAAGAGGTCTGGTGACGCCCCGCCGCCGACGGCGTGGTTCAGCCGTCCTGACCGAGCGCGTCCAGGTCCGCGAGGTCCTCGGGGCTCAGGGTGAGGGCGGCGGCGGCCACGTTCTCGGCCAGGTGCGCCGGGGATGAGGTGCCCGGGATGGCCAGCATCGCCGGGGACACGGCGAGCAGCCAGGCCAGGGTGACCTGCGCGGGGGTCGCGCCGTGCCGGGCGGCGACGGCCTCGACGCGGCCGAGGTCGGGGGCGCCGGTCCCGCCGAAGGGGAAGTACGGCACGAACGCGATGCCGTCGCGCGCGCAGTTGTGCACCAGCTCGGCGTCGGGCCGCTCCAGCGGACTGAATCGGTTCTGCACCGCCGCCACCGGGGCGATCGTCCGCGCCTCGGCGAGCTGCTGCGGGGAGGCGCTGCTGACGCCGAGGTGGCGGATCACGCCCTCCTCGCGCAGCGCCGCCAGGGTGGCGAAGCGGTCCTCGCCCGGCCCGTCGTTCCTCAGGAAGCGCAGGTAGACGAGGTCGAGGTGGTCGCGGCCCAGCTCGCGGAGGTTGCGGTGCACGGCTCTGCGCAGCTCCGCGGGACCGGCCGGGTCCGTCCAGCTTCCGTCCGGCAGCCGGCCGGGGCCGACCTTGGTGGCGATGACCAGGTCCTCGGGGTAGGGGTGCAGGGCGGTGCGGATGAGGTCGTTGGCGGCGATGTCCTGGAAGAAGTAGAACGCCGCGGTGTCGATGTGGTTCACGCCGAGGTCCACGGCGCGCCGCAGCACCTCGACGCCCCGCGCGGGGTCGTGCGCGGGCCCCTCCCACGCGGGCGCGGGCAGGCGCATCGCGCCGAATCCCATGCGGTGCACGGGGAGTTCGCCTCCGATGAGGTACTGGCCCGCGGCGGCGGCCGCCCCGCCGACAACGCCGCCCCCGCCCCCGCCCCCGTCCCCGTCCCCGTCCCCGGGATGCCCTGTACCGGGCGAATCGTAGGTGCCGCCGTGCGTGCCGTGCTCCGTGGTCGTCATGGCCCACATTCTGCGACACGTGCATGACGGGATCCGGCCACGGGCAGGCAGTTGACCGGTGCGCCCCACCGTCTGGACTGCCGTCTAGATTGGTGCTTGATCGTCGCACCACATGACGCAGGTTTCCAGGAGGCTCCTCGTGACAGAGAACGACCCCCAGCTCGGTTCCGCCGCCGACGTGCGCGCCCGCATCGACACCAGCAAGCCGCACTCGGCCCGCTTCTGGAACTACTTCGTGGGCGGCAAGGACCACTACGAGAAGGACCGTGAGCTGGGGGACCACATCAAGGAGATCTTCCCGGGCCTGGTCGACGTGGCCCGCACCAGCCGCCTCTTCCTCGGCCGCGCGGTGCGTCACCTGGCCACGGAGCGGGGCGTGCGGCAGTTCCTCGACATCGGCACGGGCCTGCCCACGGCGGACAACACGCACGAGGTGGCGCAGCGCGCGGCCCCGGACTCGCGCATCGTCTACGTGGACAACGACCCGCTGGTCCTCGCCCACGCGCGGGCCCTGCTGACCAGCACGCCCGAGGGCGAGACGGCGTACATCGACGCCAACCTCTACGACCCGGAGGCCATCTTGCGGGAGGCCGCGACGACGCTGGACCTCTCGCGGCCGGTCGCCCTGATCATCCTGAACACGCTCGGCCACGTCGCCGACCACGCGCAGGCCCGCGACCTGGTCTCCCGCCTCATGTCGGGCCTGCCGTCCGGCAGTTACCTGGTGATAAGCGATTCCACCGCCACGAGCGAGGGCATGATCGCGGCGTCGGACGAGTACAACAAGAGCGGCGCGATCCCCTACTACGTACGCAGTGTGGAGGAGATCGGCGCCTTCTTCGACGGCCTCGAACTGGTGGAGCCGGGTGTCACGCAGGTGACGCGCTGGCGCCCGGAGTCCGAGGACCCGACGGAGGTCGACGCGTACGGAGCGGTGGCCCGCAAGCCGTAGCCCGGCCTCGGCAAAGGGCCACCACACCACCGTTGCACGTGCGCTCGCCCGCCCGCCCGCCCGACCGTGACGAGCCAGCGCCGGCTTGTCGCCGTCGGCGCGCCGGCGCCCGTGCGCCCGCGAGGGCTCGAAACCGTATGGCCTGGTGGGAGCCCATTGCTCACGAGTGTGTAATGTCTTCCCGTCTTGACCGAAAGATCATGTTGGGGGAACCAGATGCAGATTCTCGTGCGTTCGGCGTGGGGGCGGATCACTCGGGCGGCCGCGGTCGCGAGCGTGGCGCTGGCGGGAGCGATAGCTTCCGTTTCGGTGGCGGCTGTGCCGGCTGTCGCGGCGGGCCAGCCCTGGGACACCGAGATCCGGAACGTGGCGAACGGTAAGTGCCTGGACGCTGCGGGTGGCAACAGGGTGATCGTCTGGGCTTGCAACGGAGGCGACAACCAGCAGTGGTACTTCGAGGAGTCCTACCCGGGGGCGACCTACACGATCCACAACCGGGGCGCGGGCACGCGAGGTCAGTGTCTGGACTGGGCCGGTGGAAGCAGGGTCATCTTGTGGGCCTGCAACGGCGGGACGAATCAGAAGTGGACTCTGCGCACCACCCACCAGGGCTCAACGGTGCGCTACCAGTGGGTGAACTACGCGACCAACGCGGTTCTCGAGTGGTCCGGCGACAACAACGTGGGCACCTGGCATGCCAATGGCGGGGACAACCAGTCGTGGATCTACACCTGATCGCAGCAGCCTGGATGCCCCGCTGCGGACGTAGCCATGGCCATGTGACGCCGCCGGGCTCGCCTGGGTCGTCAACGCCTACCTGATCGCCTTCGGCGGGCTCCTGCTGCTCTTCGGGCGGCTCGGCGACCTCGTCGGACGCAAGCGGATGTTCGTCTCGGGGCTCGGCCTTGTCACCTCCGCCTCCGTCCTGTGCGGTGTCGCCGGCGCCCCGGGCCTCCTCGTCGCGGCCCGCACCCTCCAGGGCGTCGGCGGCGCCATGACCTCGGCCGTCGTACTCGGCATGCTCGTCGCCCTCTTGCCCGAACCCCGCGAACAGGCCAGGGCCATCGCCGTGTTCAGCTGCCGATCCTGCTGATCGCCGGGATGTGCGGCTTCCAGCACAACGGCGCCCTCCACCTCCAGCGGGTCCTCGGCTTCGGCGAGTTGCGGACCGGCGTCACCTTCCTGCCCGCTCCCCTCGTCATCGGCGTGCTGATGCTCGGCCTCTCCGCGAGGCTCATCGGCCGCTTCGGCGCGCCCACCGCACGCTGCTCGCGGGCCTCGCCCTGATCACGCTCGGCCTCGCGCTCCTCGGCCGCCTGCCCGCCGACGGCTCGTACGTCCTCGACGTCCTGCCCGCCATGCTGCTGCTCGGCGCGGGCTTCGCCGCCGCCATGCCGGCCGTGACGGGCCTGGCCATGGGCGGCGCCGCCGAGGAGGACGCGGGCCTCGCCTCGGGCCCGTTCAACACCACGCAGGTCGTGGGCGGTTCGCTCGGCCTCGCCTTCCTGACGACGCCCGCCGCGAGCCGCACACAGACCCTCACCGGCCGGGGCACGGACGCCCTCGCCGCCACCGCCGACGGCTACCGGCTCGCCTTCTGGGTCGCCGCCGGCATCTCCGCCGCCGGCCTCGCGCCGGCCGCGGCTCTCCTGCGTCCGGCCTCCTCCCCCAAGGGCAGGTGAGCCCAGACCGTCTTGCCGACCTGGCGCGGCACCACGCCCCACTCGGCGGCCAGCGCCGCCACGATCACGAGCCCCCGGCCCGACTCGTCGTCGGCCTCCGGGGGTTTTGGCGTCTGCGGAGGCATGAGTTCGGTCCGCGTGTCGGACACCTCGATACGGAGCGTGTCCATGACGAGTGTCAGGCGGACCTCGAAGTCACGGCCCGGCACCCGGCCGTGCGTGGCCGCGTTCGCCGCCAGTTCAGCGACGATCGCCTCGGCGGCGTCGGACAGTTCGCTGTCGTACGCGATGCCCCAGCCGTCCAGGTAGTACCGGGACAGTCGCCGCGCGAGGCGGGCGCCCCGGGGCGTGGCGCTGAGACGTTGGGTGAATTCCCGCTGCGGGGTGGCGGGACGGGCTTCGGTTGGCATGGCGCCCACCGTGGCCCCGCCGGAAGCCGTGCGCCAGCCACCAAACCCGTACGCTCCGTCAGCGTACGAGTACGAAGGGTAGACAGCGGGGGTAACGGAGTGTAACCATTGGGGGTGTTGGAGGGGATCGGTATACGAGCGTCGGGGGTTTCCCGTGATGTCGTCAAGCAACAAAGAGCCGGAGTCGTCGGACGGTCTGAAGACCTTCGGCGCCGTTCTGAAGAGCTTCCGCAAGCGGGCGGGCTCGACCCAGGAAGCGCTGGCCGACGAAGTGGGGTGCTCCTCCCACTTCCTGGCCTCGATCGAGCAGGGCAGGCGGTTCCCACCACCGGGCTTCGTCGACCGCTGCGAGGCGGCGCTGGACGCGTTCGGCACGTTGCGGCTCGCGGCGAACCAGCTTTCGCGCAAGCCGGGGCTAGCGCGATGGTTCCGCCAGTGGGCCCGCCTGGAGCGGGAGGCACTCAACCTGTACACGTACGAATGCAGGCTGATCCCGGGTCTGTTACAGACCCCGGCCTACGCCCGAGCGCTGTTCGCCAACCGGCTCCCCCCGCTCAGCGACGAGGAGGTCAAGGCGCAACTGACGGCTCGGATGGAACGGCAGAAGCTGCTCACAGAGCGGCCGAACACGACGTACAGCTTCATCGTCGAGGAGCACCTGCTTCTGCGGGCCTTGGGCGGTCCCGCGGTCACCCGGGAACTCATCGAGCACCTGCTCAAGTTGGCCGCGCAGCGCAACATCGAGATCCAGATCATGCCCTTGGTCCGCACGACCCACGCGGGGACGGACGGGCCCATCCAGCTGCTGGAGACCCCCGACAACAAGTGGTACGCCTACAACGAAGGGCAGGAGAGCGGGCAGCTGATCTCCGACCCGAAAGTGGTCAGCATTCTCCAGACCCGGTATGCCAGGATGCGCTCACAGGCTCTCTCGTTCGAAGAGTCGGTGAGCCTGCTGGAGCAGATGCGAGGAGCATGATGGGCACCCCCGAACTGGCGTGGTTCAAGAGCAGTTACAGCGGCAGCTCCGGCGACGACTGCGTGGAAGTCGCCCTCGCTTGGCGCAAGTCGACTTACAGCAGCGGCAGCTCGGGGGACTGCGTGGAGATCGCCCCTTGCCCGGGCGCGATCCACGTGCGGGACTCCAAGAACCCCGAAGGGCCCCAGCTCGCGCTGGAGCCCCACGCGTGGGCGCGGTTCGTGGACTACGCGTCCCGCGGTTGACGCTGGGTCTGGACGAGTTCCCTGGCCTCCTCGTCCGTCGCCACGGACGGCGGGGAGCCCTCCAGGGGCTTCTGGGCCGTCTCCTTCATCGCGGCGACCGCGATGATGCCGACCAGGCCGGCCAGCATGGTGTAGAAGGCGGGCATCAGGTCGTTGCCGGTGGCGCCGATGAGCGCGGCGACGACCAGCGGGGTGGTGCCGCCGAAGAGGGAGACGGAGATGTTGAAGCCGATGGAGAGCGAGCTGTAGCGCACGTCCGTCGGGAAGAGGGCGGGCAGCGAGGAGGACATGGCGCCCAGGTAGCAGACCAGGGCGAGGCCGAGGATCAGCAGGCCCGCGAAGACCGGCACCGTGCCGCCCTGCTTGATGAGCAGGAAGGCGGGGAGGGCGAGGACGAAGAAGCCGAGCGAGCCCGCCATGAGGACCGGCTTGCGGCCGACGCGGTCGGAGAGGCGGCCCACGGAGTTGATGAGGGCCATCAGGATGAGCATGACGACGACGATGGACATCAGGCCGCCGGTCTCGCCGAAGCCGAGCTGGGTGAGGTAGGTCGGCATGTACGACAGCAGCATGTAGTCGGTGATGTTGAACGCGGCGACCAGGGCGATGCAGAGCAGCATGGCGCGCCACTGGCCGAAGAAGGACTCCTTGAAGGACTTCTTCTGGCGCTCGGCGGCCGGGCCGTCGCCGTCCTCCATCTTCTGGAAGGCGGGCGACTCGTCGAGCTTGAGCCGCAGGTAGAGGCCGATGAGGCCGAGCGGGGCCGCGACGAGGAAGGGGATGCGCCAGCCCCAGGACTGCATGGCGTCGTCGCTGAGCAGCGCGGTGAGGGCGGTGACGAGGACGGCGGCGACCGTGTAGCCGATCAGGGTGCCGAACTCCAGGAACGAGCCCCAGAAGCCGCGGCGCTTGTCGGGGGCGTACTCGGCGATGAAGGTCGCGGCGCCGCCGTACTCGCCGCCCGTGGAGAAGCCCTGCACCATGCGGCACAGGACCAGGAGCACGGGCGCCCACACGCCGATGGAGGCGTAGCTCGGGATCAGGCCGATGGCGAGGGTCGCCGCCGACATCATGATCATGGTGAGGGCGAGGATCTTCTTGCGTCCGACGCGGTCGCCGAGCGGCCCGAAGAACATGCCGCCGATGGGACGCACGAGGAAGGCGGCGGCGAAGGTGGCGAGGGAGGAGAGGGTCTGCGCGGTGTCGTTGCCGGAGGGGAAGAACTCCTTGCCGATGATGACGGCGAGGTAGGCGTAGACGCCGAAGTCGTACCACTCCATGGCGTTGCCCAGGGCGGTCGCCTTCACCGCCCGCTTGACCTGGGCTTCCTCGGTGACGGTGATGTCCGACTGACGCAGCCGGGGGTGTTTGCGGCGGTGGATCGCGCGGAAGAGCGCGCGGTGCCGGGCGATGGCCTCCGGAGCGGGCGGTGCGGGTATCTCTGGTGCTTCGGGGGCGCTCACGGTGTCTCGATCACTCTCTCATCGGCGTCGGTCGGTCATCGTTGATCACTCGTCTGCCCTGCCGAACCCGGATCAACACTGCCGATCCGATCAATACCGCAGCCGCGATCAAGGCCGGAATACGCACGCGGGGTGGCCGGTTGCAGCGGAACATGCCTCATCCTCAGGAGCCGCCCAGCGGCATACATCCGCTGCTCGCGGGACGTTTCAGCCCCTACCGGTTCGATCCGTCGGCGGTCGTCGATGACGAGGCCCTCGGGTTGCTGCTGGAGGCCGTGCGGTGGGCGCCGTCGGCGGGGAACTCCCAGCCGTGGGGCTTCTTCGCCTGCAGGCCCGGTGAGCCGGGGCACGACCGTGTCCTCCCCCACCTCGCGCCGAGTTCGGCCCGCTGGGCGACGGACGCGAGTCTGCTCGTCGTCACCCTGGCGCGGCGGTACGTCGATGACACCGAGCTGCTCTACTCCGAGTTCGCGGACTACGACCTCGGCCAGGCGGTCGCGCACATGACGGTGCAGGCCCAGGCCATGGGGCTGGCCGCGCACCAGTTCCGGGCTTTCGACCTGGAAGGCCTCACCAAGGAACTGGCCCCGAACCCGGGCTGGGCGATCATCTCCATGGTCGCCCTGGGCAAAACGACCGACCCCCCACCCCCGAACCGCACCCGCCACAGCGTCGCCCACTTGCGCTCCGCCCCCTGGTCACCGGTGGAGTGACCGCCGACCTCTGATCGAGCCGGGCCACCCGCATCGACTCCACCCTGGTCGCCTCCCGGCTCAACACCCTGCTGGCTGCCGCCCGGCCCTACCGGATGGCCGCGGTGGACGAGGTCCGCACCCGCGCGGCCGATCTCGCCGCGGCCCGTCCGACCACCGTCGCGGCCTGAGACCATCGAGTGCATGGGCAAGCACTCCCGACCCGGACCGCCGAACCAGCCGTCCCGCGCCGTCCCGCCCGTGGACGACGCCGACCCACTGGCCGCGTACCGCAAGCGGCGCCGCCCGCCGCTGGACGTCTGGCGCCGACACCGTCCGCTCCACGGGGGCGGCGGTCACCTCCGGCCCGAGGCAGCCCGCGCCCTGGAGGAGTGGGACGGCTTCGCGTACGCGCCCGCAGGCACGGCCGCGGACCTCGCGGAGGCCCGGCGGTGGGTGAATGAGCAGGCGCCCGGCGGCGACCCAACGGCCTGACCGGCCGGTCCCGTCGCCGGCTGACCGGCATGAGAGCGGCGTCGCACTTCGGCCTCGCGGTCGACGCGACGGTCATCGGCGTGGCGATCGGCTCCTTCCAGGGCGCGTACCCCGGCTACTGAGACGGCACAGCGGGGAGTCGAATGCCGGTTTCGTCGTGAGGAGTTGCTGCCCTGTGTCCGCACACCCGCACGGAGGGCACCGCACGTTATGGCGGTGGGCCGTCGCGCTGTGGCTGGTCATCGTGGCCGTTGCGGGCGGCCTGACCCTGTGGTGGGACGAGTCGACAGAGCCACGGCGGTACGGCTGGGAGGAACCCGGCCCGACCCCGTCGCTCCCCCAGGAATGGCAGTCGCCCTGCGCGGGCGCCACGCCGGACGAGAGTGGCCGGGCGGCCTGCTTCAACCGGACTCGTCAGCCGGACCCGGCGATGCGGGTGGGGGCCTCCTCGCGGAACCGGGCGGGGACGCTCTGCACGGCGTAGGCCGGTGCGGGCGCCTGTGACACCGCAGGGGGCTCGCCGGGCGGTCCATTTGCATACACGGTGTATCCGATACACCATGTATTCGATAGGGGGCGCCGCCCTGCCCCGGTAGGGCGTCCCGCCTCGCCCCGCTCTGAAAGAAGCACCGCCATGGCTTTCACTCTCCCCACCGCCATCGAATCCCGCCCGGTCGCGGTGATCGGCGGCGGTACCCTCGGCCGCCGCATCGCCCTGATGTTCGCCACCCGCGGGGGCGACGTGCGGATCTACGACCCCAGCCGGGCCGTCGGCGAGCAGGCCGCCGCGTTCGTCGCCGAGCACGTGGCCGACGTGGCCGCCACGGTGGACGGCGGCCGCCCCGGCAGGGCCTCCGCCCACACCGAGGAATCGGCGGCGCTCGCCGGCGCCTGGCTGGTGGTGGAGGCCGTGCCCGAGCGCCTCGACCTGAAGAAGCAGGTGTTCGCCCGGCTCGACCAGGACGCGGAGCCCGACGCGATCCTGGCCAGCAACTCGTCGTCGTACCCGACGAGCCAGTTCATCGACGGCGTGGCGCACCCCGAGCGGGTGCTGAACATGCACTTCTACATGCCGCCGCAGCAGGTCGCCGTCGACCTGATGTCCGACGGCAGGACCGACCGCGCGGTACTGGACTTCCTGCTGAGGGAACTGCCCCGGTACGGCGTCCACCCCTTCGAGGCGCGCAAGGAGAGCACCGGCTTCATCTTCAACCGCATCTGGGCCGCCATCAAGCGCGAGTCGCTGGCCGTGGTCGCCGAAGGTGTCTCCACCCCGCGCGACGTGGACCGGATGTGGGAGATCAACATGGGCCTCAAGGCCGGACCGTTCCGGATGATGGACCAGGTCGGCCTCGATGTCGTGCTCGACATCGAGAACCACTACGCCGCCGAGAACCCCCACCTGCCCGAGGGTCCCCGCGAGCTCCTGCGCCGCTACGTGGACGCCGGCCACCTGGGAGCGAAGACGGGACAGGGGTTCTATGACGACTACCGGTCCCCGGCCGCGTAGGCTGCTCGATCCCGCCCCGAGGAAAGGCCCCCGCGTGCCCAAGACCCCGACCAAGCGCCGGCCCGTGACCCGAGCCGCGCTTCTCGACAGCGCACGGTCCCTGTTCACCGAGCGCGGCTTCCACGCCACCTCGATCAGTGACATCGTCGAGCGCGCGGGGCTGACCAGAGGGGCCTTCTACTCCAACTACCGCGACAAGGAAGAACTCTTCCTCGCCCTCTACGACGTGCACACCGACAGCCTGCTCGCCGCGCTGCGGGAGGCCTCGGTGGGGCCGGGCAGCCTCGACCAGCTGCTCGCCCGATTCGGTGAGCGGGCCCGCGAGCCGCAGTGGTTCCTGGCCTCCATGGAGTTCACCCTGCACGCCGCCCGCCAGCCGGAGTTGGCCGCCGAGCTGGCCGAGCGCGAGGAGCGGCTGGTCGAAGGGTTGGCCGAGCTGCTGACAGCGGCACTGGCCCGGCTGGGCCTGCGTCCGACCATCACCGTCACCGACCTGAGCCGCCTGATGATCTCGCTGTTCGAGGGGCTGGCCGCGCTCCGGGCCAGCCACGGCACCCATGACGACGCCCGACAGCTGCCCCAGCGGGTCACCCCCCGCATCCTCCAGGCCCTGACCGAACCCGTGGAAGACCCCGGCGCCGCGGGAATCATCCCCGCCGGTATCTGACCACCCCCATGCCCAGGCTCACCTCGGGCCGAAGCCGGTCAGGGGGCGCGGCGCAGTGCCGTCTGCTCGGCGTCGATCCCGCCCCTGGCGGCAGAAGGTGCTCTTGTCCCTCACGTCTCGTCAAAGGCCTCAAGCAGACGCTCGTACGCCCGCTTCGGCCGCAGGGCCGCGTCCCACGGCAGGGAATCGGCCGTGCGCGGAGGATAGATCCGGGTGTCGGCGGTGGAACCGTACCGGTCGGTGAAGCCCCAGGTGGAGAACGATGTGCAGTTCGGCTCCTCCAGGCAGACCCGCAGCTTGCCCGCCATCTCATCCGCCTGGGTCTGCCGCCCGTCCTCCTCGTCCTCACCTACGGGGACGTCCATCTCCGACACCCGCGCCTGCAGCCCGAGTTCCGCCAGATCCCGCACATGGCCGCGGAAGGTCTCCGGGTCGACGCGGTCGCCGGGCTCGTACTCGTGGTTCTGGAAACCCACGCCGTCGATCGGTACGCCGCGTTCCTTGAGCCGCTCGACCAGATCGTAGAGGGCGTCCCACCGCTCGCCCTCCTCCTCGACCCCGTACTCGTTGAGGAACAGCCGTGCCTTCGGATCGGCCCGGCGGGCGGCCCTGAACGCCTCGTCGATGTACTCCTCGCCCATGGCCTCGAACCAGGGGCTCTGCTCGGAGCGCAGCCCGAGGTCCCCGTTGGTGTAGCTCTCCTCGTCGTCGGACATGGGCTCGTTGACCACATCCCATTCCGCGACCTTTCCCTTGAAGTGCCCGGCGACCACGGCGATGTGCCGGAGCATGGTCCGGCGCACCTCCTCGGGGTCGTCGTTCTCCCGCATCCAGGCGGGCAGCGCCTCATGCCAGACGAGGGTGTGCGCGTGCACCTTCATGTCGTTCGCGCGGGCGAAGCGTACGAGCAGGTCCGCGTCGCGGAAGTCGTGGACGCCCCGGCGCGGGTGGAGGAACTGTGGCTTGAACGCGTTCTCCGGAGTGAGCATGGAGAACTGGCTCCCCGCGAGCGCCCGGTAACGCGCGTCGGTGAGCAGCGGGTTCTCGGCCAGGGCGGTGCCGACGTCGAACGGCCGCCCCACGTCTGCGGCTCGCGCGCGCAGCGAGTCGTCGGCCTGCTCCTGGCGCAGCCGCGGCGCCTTGATCACGCGGAGCGAGTCACCGCTCTCCGCCCGCGCGCTCAGCCGCGTCAGACGCCATCCCTCGCGGCGCTCGTCCTCGCCCTCGCCCGCGTCCGCCTCCAGACCGAACCAGACGGTGCCCTCGGCGAACACCCCCGGGTCCCGCACGGTTCCCAGCCGCTGTCCGTCGGCTTTCACGCGGAAGGTGTCACCGATGCTCGACACGGCGAGCGTCACCGTCCCGGCGCAGCCGCAGTCGAAATCCTCGGAGGTGGCCGGCTCATCGCCCTCGCCGTCCCATACCTGCGCCTTCACGTGTCCGTCAGCGGTCACGCCGACGCGGAGTGAGGGCCGCTCCTGCCGCCACTCGTCGTAGATGACCGGTACACGGCCGTACAGCCGCAGCCATGAGTCGCCGTCACCGTCGCCCACGCCGGCCATGCGCGCGGTGACGGTGAAATCGCCGTCGGACCTGAGATGCGGGCCGGCCACGTTCAGCGGCGGGTTGGGCTGTCCGCCGGAGGAGTCCTGCTCCACGATGCGCCGATCCAACGCGGCGACCTGCAGGACGTCGTTCCGCGCGGTGGTGCCCGGCATCCGCGTCCAGTCGTGGTTCCGCAGCAGGTCCACGTCGTTTCCGCCGCCCGCGTCTTCGCCCCGGCCCGTACACCCGGCCACCACCGCCATGACGAGCGCCACGGCGGTCAGTCGCCGCCCCGTCCCCCCACCCAGGCCCACGGCCCCTCCCACTCTCTTGTTCGAGACGGGGTCAACGTCTCGAAACCGGGCCACAGTTCATCACAGGTGAGGCGCGGGTGAGATACGGCGGCCTTGTGGGCACGGCGCTCGTCGGCGTGGCCCTTCCGCCCGACGGTCAGCCGGTAGGTCAAGGTGACGCTGCGATTAGGCTGATGCTCTACCGCCAGGTCGGCGACGTCGAACCTGGTCGCGCCGAGATGCCCGGCGGCACGCCCGGCCATCGGCTCCGTCACCGCAGCGCCCCGGACACTGACCCCGTCTTGACGGGTATACGTCACGCTCAATCTCTGGTAGGAAACCTTCCTAACAGTACGTGGAGCGATGAACTCCCCCTTCTGGAGGCCCTCGTGGAAACCCCCCACTCCCCGCACCACCGCTCGCGCCCCCTCACCTCCCGCCGCGGCCTGCTCGCCCTGATGGGCGCCGCGGCCGTGGCCGGGCCGTTCCTCGCCTCGCGGACGGCGACCGCCACCTCGGCCCTGACCCCGACCTCGGCCCGGGCCCTCGGGCTCGACGATCCGGCGAAGAAGGAGATCGCCATGAAGCTCGTCTGCAGCGCCGAGAACTCCAACCTCAACTGGAAGAACTACTACCGCTACATCGAGGACATCGACGACGGCCGCGGCTACACCGCGGGCATCATCGGCTTCTGTTCCGGCACCGGCGACATGCTGGACCTCGTCGAGCTGTACACGCGGCGCAAGCCGGGCAACGTCCTCGCCAAGTACCTGCCCGCCCTGCGCGAGGTCGACGGCACCGACTCGCACGAGGGCCTCGACCCCAACTTCACGCGCGACTGGCGCAAGGCCGCCGAGGACCCCGCCTTCCAGAAGGCGCAGAACGACGAGCGCGACCGCGTCTACTTCGACCCCGCCGTCAAGCAGGGCAAGGCCGACGGCATCGGCGTACTCGGCCAGTTCTGCTACTACGACGCCATCGTGATGCACGGCGACGGCAGCGACTCCACCAGCTTCCGCAACATCCGGGGGCGCGCGCTCCGTTCGGCCAAGCCGCCGGCCCAGGGCGGTGACGAGGTGGCGTACCTCAACGCCTTCCTGGACGCGCGCGTCTGGGCGATGAGGCAGGAGGAGGCGCACGAGGACACCAGCCGCGTCGACACCGCGCAGCGGGTGTTCCTCAAGAAGAAGAACCTCAGCCTCGACCCGCCGCTGGACTGGAAGGTGTACGGCGACCCGTACCACATCGGCTGACCCCCGCCCCCTGCGGGCGCGGCAGGCGCGCGGGACGCCCGACGGGCACCCCGCGCGCCTCGCGCACCCTGTGCCACCCTGGGTACCACCCCGCCCCCAGGAGTCAGCCGCGATGCCCAGCGAACCGGTCCGCCCCGCCCCTTCCCTCGGTCCCGTGCAGGCGGGACGGTCGCTGGCCGTGTGCGCGCTGATCGGCGTGGCCGTGATGGCCGCCGTCGACGAGATCGTCTTCCACCAGATCCTGCACTGGCACCACTTCTACGACCGCTCCACCTCCGGCATCGGCCTGCTCTCCGACGGCCTGCTGCACACCTTCGAGCTGCTCGCCCTGGTCGCCGGGTTCGTCCTCCACGCCGATCTGCGCCGGCGCCGCGCCCTCGCCCCCGCCCACGGCCTGGCCGGGCTCTTCCTCGGCCTCGGCGCCTTCCAGCTCTTCGACGGAATCGTGGACCACAAGCTGCTGCGCCTGCACCAGGTCCGCTACGACGTCGACGTCACCGGCTACGACCTGGCCTGGAACGGCGCCGGCCTCGTCCTGCTCCTCGTCGGCGTCGCCCTGACCGCGCGCGCCAGGACCCGCACGGCGCCGTGATCCCGGCCCACGCCGCTGCCGGCACCGGCGCTCTCGGGCCGCTCGTCGCCACGGCCGCGGCGGTTGCCGCCGCCTGCTATCTACTCGCCGCCGCCCGGCTGCGCCGCCGGGGTGATGCCTGGCCCCGCCACCGGGACGCCTCCTTCACCGCCGGCTGCGCGGCCCTGGCGTACGCGCTCACCGGACCGCTGCCCGGCGGCGCGTTCACCGCCCACATGGCCCAGCACCTCGTCGTCGCCATGGCCGCCCCGCTGCCGCTGGTCCTCGCCCGCCCCCTCACGCTCCTCCTGCGCGCGCTGCCCGGCGGGGCGCCGCCCCGTCGGGCGCTGCTGGCCGTCGCGCACTCGCGGCCCGCCGCCTGGCTGCTGTTCCCTCCGGTGGCGGCCGCCCTGGACATCGGCGGCCTGTGGCTGCTGTACCGCACCGGCCTGATGGCCGCCGCCCACCACCGCCCGCTTCTCGGCGCCGCTGTCCAGCTCCATGTCCTGGCCGCCGGGCTGCTGTTCGCCTTCGCCGTCTGCCAGCTCGATCCCGTACGGCGCCGCTGGAGCCCGGCCTGGCGCGGCGCCGGCCTGTTGGCGGCCGGCTGGGCCCACGCCGTCCTCGCCAAGAGCCTGTACGCCGCGCCCCCGCCCGGCTCCCCCGTCGCCCCCGGCGATCTGCACACCGGGTCACAACTGATGTACTACGGCGGGGACATCGCCGAACTCGCCCTCGCCACGGTCCTCGCCGTCGGCTGGTACGCCGACACGGGCCGCGCCCGGCGGCCCGCGCCGGCCGGTCTCAGGACCACTTCTCCGCGCGGACGAAGGAGCCCTGGTATCCGTCGAGGCGGACCTTGAGCGCGTGGCGGGTGCTGTTGACCGTGCCCTTGGCGATGACGCCCCCGTTCGGGTCGCACCGCTTCCAGCCGCTGTCCGCGACCTTCCGCAGGCGGCCGCCGCCCAGGTACTCGAAGATCCGCACCTTCATCGAGGCGTTCGTGTTGTAGCACCGCAGCACGGCCCGCGTCGCCTTGCTCGGCGACTTGTAGGCCCCGGACTTCCACATGCCGCTGCTCTGCGCGGGAACCCAGGCGTTGCCCCAGATGGTGTGCCAGCCGGCCTGGGCCGGGACGCTCCTCTCGGGGGCGGCTGCCGCGGGATTCGCCACGGCCACGCCGGAACCGAGTACCAGGGCGGCGGTCGAGAGCGTGAGGGCTGACGACGTCGGACGACCAGGTCCGGCTGCGGGACCTGCGGACCGGGAAGCCGATGGGTGAGCCCTTCGGGCACGTCGGCTCCTTCTACTCCTTCGGCCCCGGCGACCGCATGGTGCTGGAGGAGCGGGAGCCGGGCGGCATCACGCTCTGGGACACGAAGCGTCAGCGCGTGAGCTTCGAGCAGCGCCGTACCGCCGTGTCCCAGTGGGCCATCAGCCCGGACGACCGGCTGCTGGCCCTGTGCTCGGGCCGCAGGGGCCCTGTACGGATCCGGGACCTGACCGGGCACCGGAAACAGGCGGCCCGGTCCGCCCCCTGGCCCGGCGCGTTCGGGCGCGACGCGTGCGACGAGGAGTCCTCGCTCCGATTCGCCCCGGACAGCCGTGCGTTGCTGGCCCAGACCGCGAACGAGGTGCGGGTGTGGGACCTGGACCGGCACCGGGAGCGAACCCGTATCCGGCACAAGGGGCTGGACGAGGCGGCCTTCAGCCCCGACGGCAGGTTCATCGCGGCCACCGACGGCGAGGAGATCCTGCTGTGGAGGACGGCGAACCCCACGACACCGGTCTTGCGCGTCCCGCTCACCAACGAGTCCGCCACGCAGCTGCGTTTCGACGTGAGCGCGGGAGTGATCCGCTACCTGAGCGAGCTGGGCAGCACCGAACTCGCGGTGCGCACCGTCTCCTACGGCGCGGCGATGGCCGACGGATGGAGCGGACAGCCCGCCGCCCAGGCCCAATACAACGAAAACGGCCGGGTCCTGGCGCTCGAACGACGCGGCGAGGACACCTCGCGGTTCGAGGTGCGCCAGGTCGCGGGCGGCGGAAGGCGGATCTCCCGTACCCCCGCCGTGCGGTGCGAACGAGCGAAGTCCCCCTACAGCGAGGACACCTGTCGCATCTCCCTGGCAGTCGCCCCGGACGGCGCCACCCTCGCGTACACGAGGCTCATCATCGACTCCGACGGCAACCCCGGCGAACAGAGCCCTGTCACGCTGTGGGACGTACGCGGGAACTCCCGGTCCCGCTCGCTCGCCGGGCCCGGCTCCTCCCGCGAGGACGCCGCGGTGGTGGGCCTCGCCTTCACCCGGGACGGCCGGTCCCTGCTGGTCCGCCACGGGGACGACACGCCCACGGAGACCTGGGACGTCTCGGCCGGCAGGCGGATGGGGCGGACCACCGCCGAGCCGCCTGCCCACGAGACCGGTGCTCCGAGCGGCGCCGCGGTCCTGCGGTCCTTCGCGACGTCGCGGGACAGCCACCCGCTGGCGGTGCGCCCCGACGGTCGGCTGCTCGTCGCCCCTGGGCAGACGGTCACCCTTCCTTCGGGGCGGACCGCCACCAACAGACTGGCCGACGGGGAGATCGGCGCACTCGCCTTCAGCCCGGACGGCGAGCAGCTGGCGGCGGGCACGATCGGCGGACGGGTCGCGCTCTGGGACGGCGAGATGAAGCAGAACCTCGGCTCACTCGCCGGGACGTACGGGGCCGCCCGACCGGGGTCCCGGGCGGAGGCGGTCACCGCGCTGGCCTACTCACCCGACGGGAGGACCCTGGCCGTGGCGGGCGACCTCGGCACGCTGCAGCTCTGGGACGCCGCATCCCGCCGGCCGCTGGGAGGCCCCCTGCCGACGCCGGGCGACGCCGTGCTCGCCCTCGCCTTCTCCCCGGACGGCCGCACGCTCCACACCGCGGGCGAGCGCAGTGCCCCCCGCTCCCTCCCGGTGGACCCGAAGCGCCTGACCGCGTCTGTCTGCGCGCGCGCCGGGGGTGGCCTGTCCCGGGCCGACTGGCACAAGTACATCCCTGAAGTGCCGTACCGCGATGTCTGCCCGGCCACAGACGGGCCCTGACAGAACGAAGCCAGCTGTCCGCGGCACTCCGGCACGCACCGCGTCGCCCATGGTCCGGGGCCACACTCCGCCGAGGTGAGCTGTGGTCCCGGGCCACCTCGTGCGCCCCGCCGCGAGCGCCGCACAATGGCGGACCCCGCCCGAACCGGAGGTCCTCATGGGGTACAGAAAGACCCTCCTCGCCGTCGCCGCCTTTGTCCTCGCCGTCGGCGGCGCCACCGGCGCCACGGCCGCCGTCCCCTCCCCGACACCCGGCGAGCTGCGCGCGTACGACATCGCGACGACGTACGTGTCCGGCGTCTCGTCCGGTGGCTACCTCGCCGACCAGTTGCACGTGGCCCACTCGGCCGTCTTCCAGGGCGCCGGGATCTTCAGCGCGGGCGCCTACGACTGCGCGCAGGGCAGCCTCAGCACCGCCCTGTACGCCTGTATGGACACGTTCATGCCGCGCGGGACCCCGGCCCAACTGGAGCAGCGGACCAGGGAGCGCGCGGCCGCCGGGCGGGTCGACCCCGTGTCCAACCTGTCGGGCGACCGGGTCTGGCTCTACCACGGCGGCTCCGACCGGACCATCGACCGACCGGTCAACGACGATCTGGCCACCTACCACCGGGACTTCGGCGCGAACGTCGCGTACGAGACGTCCTCCATGGCGGGCCATGCCTGGGTCTCGCCGCTCGGCCAGGTGCCCTGCACGAGCACCGCGTCGCCCTACGTCAACAACTGCGGGGACGATCCGCAGCTCCGCATGCTCACGCATCTCTTCGGCACCGCCCCGCACCCCGCCACCACCGCCGCGCTCGACGGCACCCTGATCCGTTTCGACCAGAACCTCTACGCCCCGGGTGGCGGCGCGGCCACCGCCGGCATGGGCAGGGACGGCTTCGCGTACATCCCCGGGGCGTGCGCGACCGGCACCGGGGAGCCGTGCCGCCTCATGGTCGCCCTGCACGGATGCCGGCAGACGTACGGCCAGATCGGGGACTCGTTCATGCGCCAGGCCCACCTGAACGAGTACGCCGACACCAACCGCATGATCGTCCTGTACCCGCAGGCCACCACCTCGCCCGACAACCCGCGCGGTTGCTGGAACTGGTGGGGCTACGGAGGTGACACCCGGTACGCGGAGAAGGGCGGCCGCCAGATCTCCGCGATCCTCGCCATGGTCAGGCGGCTGGGCGCCCCGGGTGCCCGGAGCTGATCCTCAACCCCGCCGGCCCTTGGGGCCGCGGAGTGCAAGGGGACTCAGTGCGCCACCGCCTGTCCCGGCACCCGGGTCTGCGCGATCTCGCCGCCCGGCTCCATCGGCGCCGTGACGTCGTCGTCGTCACGGCCCTTGCCGAGGTGGTTGAAGACCAGGTTCAGGAGTACGGCGGCCACGCAGCCCGTCGAGATCCCCGAGTCGAGGATGATCTTCGCGGTCTCCGGGAACGCGTGGTAGAACTCCGGCGCCGCGATCGGGATCAGGCCGACGGCCAGGGAGACCGCCACGATCAGGACGTTGTTGTCCCGCTCCAGGTTCGCCTTGACCAGCGTCTGGATGCCGCTCGCGGCGACCGAGCCGAAGAGCACGACGCCGGCGCCGCCGAGCACCGGACGCGGCACGACCGCGATCAGCGAGGCGGCCACCGGGCACAGGCCCATCAGGACGAGGAAGCCGCCGCCCGCGGCCACCACGAAGCGGCTGCGGATCTTCGTCATCGCGACCAGGCCGATGTTCTGCGCGAAGGCGCTGCACATGAAGCCGTTGAAGAGGGGGCTGAGCGCCGAGCCGAGGCAGTCGGCGCGCAGGCCCGCCGCGATGGTCTTCTCGTCCGCGGGCCGGTCCACGATCTCGCCGAGGGCCAGCATGTCCGCCGTCGACTCCGTCATCGAGACGACCATGACCACGCAGAGCGAGACGATGGCGGCGGCCGCGAACTGCGGGGCGCCGAAGTGGAAGGGCGTCGGGAAGCCGACGACGTCCGCCTCGCCGATGGGACCGAAGTCGGTGGCGTCGAACGGGATGGCGATCAGCGTGCCGATGACCAGGCCGAGCAGGACCGCGATCTGCTTGACGAAACCGGTGGTGAAGCGGCGCAGCAGCAGCACCACGACGAGCGTGCCGCCCGCCAGGGCGAGGTTCTTGGTGGAGCCGTAGTCGTCGGCGCCCGGCACCGGTCCCTGGGCCCAGCCGAAGGCGACCGGCATCAGGGAGATGCCGATGAGGGTGATGACCGTACCCGTGACCACGGGCGGGAAGAACCGGACCATCTTGGAGAAGAACGGCGCCGCGAGGAAGCCGAGGACGCCGGCGACGATGACCGCGCCGAAGATGAGGGGGAGCGCGTCGCCCTTGTCCTTCGTCGAGTCGACGACGGCGAGCATGGGTGCGACCCCGGCGAAGGTGACGCCGTTGACGAAGGGGAGCCGGGCGCCGATCTTCCAGACGCCGAGGGTCTGGAGGAAGGTCGCGAGGCCGGCGGTGAACAGACACGCGCCGGTCAGGAAGGTGAGTTCCTTCGGGGACAGGCCGACGGCGGCGCCGACGATAAGGGGCGGGGCGACGACGCCCGCGTACATGGCGGCCACGTGCTGGAGGCCGGTCGTCGCCATCTTCAGGGGCGGGAGCTTCTCGTCGACCGGGTGGACCGCTCGTATGGAGCCCTCCCCGGGGTCGGGGTCGGGGGTAGTGCCTCGCTTGGTGAACCTGGGCTGAGTGGCCACTGTGGCTCCTCCGGTTGTTTTCCCGTACCGGCTGGACACCGGCACATCGCTTCTGGGAGGTGGTGCGTGGGGCAAGGAATTGCTCGGTGTGCGGGTGGTGCGTGCGCCCAGGTAGTGCTGACCGCCCCGGGGACGTGAAGCTTTGGGCCACGTTCCCGGGGCGGCACTTGAGCAGCCCGCTCGGTTGCTCAAGTCCGGTCGGGGGCCGTCCCCCCCGACCGGGGTTCTTGGGTTTCAGCCCCCGGCGGCGATCCGCGCCAGGCGCTGTGCCTCGTCCCGTGTGGAACGGGCGATGGCGTCCTCGTCGGCGTGCAGCAGGCGGCCGTGCTCGACGACCGGGCTGCCGTTGACGAGGGAGAGGGTGACCGGGGCCGGCGCGCCGAGGACGAGGGCGGCCACCGGGTCGGCCATCGAGGCGTGCCCTATGCCGTCCGTCTTCCACAGGACGAGGTCGGCGAGCTTGCCGGGCTCCAGGGAGCCGATCTCCCGTTCCCGGCCGAGGACTTGGGCGCCGCCGTAGGTGCCGAGTCGCAGCGCCTGACGGGTGTTCAGGGCCGCTTCGCGGTGGGGGCCGAGGCGGTTGATCAGCAGGGCGTTGCGCAGCTCGGTGTGGAGTTCGCCGGACTCGTTGGAGGCGGTGCCGTCGACGCCGAGGCCGACCGGCACGCCCGCCCTGAGCATGTCGGGGACGCGGGCGATGCCGGCGGCGAGGCGGGCGTTGGAGGACGGGCAGTGGGCGACGCCGGTGCCGGTGCGGGCGAACGCGGCGATGTCGGAGTCGCTCATGTGGACGCAGTGCGCCATCCACACGTCCTCGCCGAGCCAGCCGGTCGACTCGAAGTAGTCGGTGGGGCCCATGCCGAACAGCTCGTGGCAGAACTGCTCCTCCTCGACCGTCTCACTGCCGTGGGTGTGCAGTCGTACGCCCAGACGGCGGGCCAACTCGGCGCCCTGTCGCATGAGTTCGGTGGAGACGGAGAACGGCGAGCAGGGTGCGACGGCGACCTGGGTCATCGCGCCGAAGGACCGGTCGTGGTGCTTGCCGACGGTCTCCTCGGTCGCGGCGAGGGCGTCTTCCAGACACTCCACGGCGAAGTCGGGCGGCAGGCCGCCGTCCTTCTCGCCGCGGTCCATGGAGCCGCGGGCCAGGGTGAAGCGGACGCCCAGCTCCGAGGCGGCGCGGATGATCGACCCGGAGAGGTCACCGGCGCCGCGCGGGAAGACGTAGTGGTGGTCCATGGCGGTGGTGACGCCGCCGCGGGCCAGCATCGCGAGGGAGCCCCGCGCGGCCGCGTACGTCATCGGCTCGTCGATGCGCGCCCAGGTGGGGTAGAGCGCCGTGAGCCAGTCGAAGAGGTTGTGGTCGGTGGCCAGGCCCCGGGTGATCCACTGGTAGAAGTGGTGGTGGGTGTTGATCAGGCCGGGGGTGGCGAGGTGGCCGGTGCCGTCGACGCGGCGTACGACGTTCTCCAGGCCCGTCGGCGCCTTGCCCGCGCCGAGGGACTCGATGGTGTTGCCCGCGACGACGATGTGGCCGCAGGCGTACTCGGTGTCCTCGGCGTCCACCGTCGCGATGGCGACGTTCTCGATGACGAGGCGGTCCGCGGAAGGTGCCATGGTGCTTCCTTGGGGTGAGTGGCGAGGGGGCACGGCATGGCCCTAGGAGGATTTGAGTGCCGCGGCCGCGTTCCGCGCGCCGCCACGGGTGCCGAGGTGATGGAAGAACAGGTTGAGCGAGACCGCGACGAGCGCGCCCGCGCTGATCCCGGAGCCGAGGACGGTCTGCGCCCAGGCGGGGAAGTCGGCGTAGAAGGTGGGCGCGGCGAGCGGGATGATGCCCGCCCCGAGCGCGACGGCCACCAGGATGATGTTGGAGCTGTCGTCCAGGCCCGCCTCGGAGAGCGTCCGGATGCCGCTGACCGCGATGGAGCCGAAGAGGACGATGCCCGCGCCGCCGAGGACCGGCATGGGGACGACGTTGACGACGGCCCCGAGGACGGGGAAGGCGCCGAGCACGATGAGGGTGGCGCCCGCGACGGCCACGACGTAGCGGCTGCGGACCCGGGTCAGGGAGACGACGCCGACGTTCTGCGCGAAGGCGGAGGTCGGGAAGCCGCCGAAGACGGGGCCGACGAGCGTGGCGATGCCGTCGGTGCGCAGGCCCCGGGTGATGGTCTTCCCGTCCGTCTCGCGCTCGCAGATCTCGCCGAGGGCGAGCATGCCGGCCGCCGACTCGGTCATCAGGACCAGCATGACGATGCAGAGCGAGAGGATGGCGGCGGGCTGGAAGAGGGGGGCGCCCGCGGCGAACGGCGTGGGCAGCGCGGCCAGCGGCGCGGTCCGCACGGAGGTGAAGTCGGCCATCCCGAAGGGGATCGCGGCGAGCGTGCCGATGAACAGGCCCGCGAGCAGGGCGACTTGCCTCAGGAAGCCGCGTCCGAAGCGCTGGAAGAGCAGGATGACGACGAGCGTGAAGGCGGCGAGCGCCAGGTACCTCATGTCGCCGAAGTCCGGGCTCGTCTCGTCGCCGCCCTGCGCCCACTTGACGGGTACGGGCATCAGGGTGACGCCGATGAGTGTGATGACGACACCGGTGACCAGCGGCGGGAAGAAGCGCAGCAGCCTGCCGAAGAAGGGGCCGATCAGGAGGCAGAAGACGCCCGCGACCATCACCGCGCCGTAGATCGCGGGGAGTTGGTCGCCCTTGGCGTTGGTCTCGGCGATGGCGAGGATCGGCGCGATGCCGGCCGAGGAGGCGGCGTTCACGAAGGGCAGGCGGTTGCCGACGAAGCCCTTGACGCCGAGGGTCTGCAGGATGGTGGCGAGACCGGCGATCAGCAGACCGGCGGCGATCAGCCGGGTCTGCGCCACGGTGTCCAGGCCGCACGCCTGTCCGATGATGAGCGGAGGGGTGACCACGCCCGCGTACATGGCGGCGATGTGCTGGAGTGCGGCGGGGACGAGCCGCGAGGGGTGGAGCTTCTCATCCACCGGGTGACAGTCGGAAGTTGATGCCTCGTCACCTACCGGTGGGGTGGAACACGGGCCTTCTGCCGACCCTTTTGCAGGCTGTGCCATTGCTGTTCCCTCCGGTGTCGCGCGCCCCCGCCCACTGCGGGAGGGCGGGGGCGCGCGTCCCGCGTCAGAGGTTGGTCATGTCGACCGGGATCTTGGGCTCGACGCCGTCCCGCAGGACAGTGGCCTCGATGAGGCCGTAGGGGCGGTCGGCCGCGTAGTAGACCTCGTTGTCGTTCTTGAGCCCGAACGGTTCGAGGTCGACCAGGAAGTGGTGCTTGTTGGGCAGCGAGAAGCGGACCTCGTCGATCTCCGCGCGGTTGTTGATGATGCGCGAACCCATCTGGTACAGGGTCTGCTGGAGCGAGAGCGAGTACGTCTCCGCGAAGGCCTGGAGCATGTGCTTCTTGACCTGCTCGTAGGACTTCTCCCAGTGCGGCATCCGCTGCTCGTCGTCGGTCCAGTTGAACCGCCAGCGGGAGGACACCTGGGTGGCGAGGATGCGGTCGTAGGCTTCCTTCAGCGTCGTGTACTTGTCCTTGATGTAGCCCCAGAACTCCGAGTTGGTGGAGTTCATCACGACCAGGTCCTTCAGGCCGGAGATGACCTCCCACTTCTCACCGTCGTAGGTGATCTGGGTGACCCGGGTCTCCTGGCCCTGGCGGACGAAGGAGTGCTTCACCTCGTCGGAGCCGATGAACTTCGAGTTGGCGTCGGAGGTCGCGATGCGCTCCCAGGCGTACTCCTCGATGCGGATGCGCGCCTGGTGGATCGGCTCCTGCGAGGTCACGAAGTGGCGCGCCAGGTGGATGCCGAACTGTTCGGCCGACTCGATGCCGTACTCCTTGGCGAACGCGTACACCGTGTTCTTGGTGGTGTCCGTCGGCAGGCAGTGGGCGTTGGAACCCGAGTAGTGCACGTCGTCCAGGTCGCCGGAGAGGGCGACGGAGACGTTGAGGTCCTTGATGTGGTGGGTGTCGCCGTCCCGCGTGATCTTTACGACCCGGTTCTCAGCCTTGCCGTACTGGTTCTGTCCCAGAATGGTGGGCATGTCTGCTAGCTCCCTCGGTAAACGGAGTAGCCGAACGGGTTGAGCAGCAGCGGTACGTGGTAGTGCTCGCCCGGCGTGACGGCGAACGTGATCGCCACCTCCGGGAAGAACGCTCCGCTCGTGCCGCTGTCCCGATTCGCGGGGGCGTCCTGCTGCGCCTCGGCTTGCTGGTTGTTCTGCTTGGTCAGGAAGTACGCCTCGGTCTCGAAGTCGAGGCGTACGTGCGTGGTCTCCGCCGGCAGCGCCGGCAGGTCCTTGCAGCGCCCGTCCGCGTCGGTCGCGCTCGCGCCGAGCGCCTCCCACCGCTCGCCCGGGCCGCGGCGGGCGGACAGGGAGATGGCGACGCCCTCGGCGGGGCGTCCGACGCTGGTGTCCAGGATGTGCGTGGACACCGACGCGGTGTTCTCGGCGGGTTGCGTGCTCATGCGGCTTCCTCTTCCAGGAGGCGGGTCAGGCGGATGCGGTTGATCTTGCCCAGTTCGGCGCGGACGATCTCCCGCTCCTGTTCGGGAGAGTTGCCGATCCGTTCCTTGACCGCGTCCCGCATCTGCTCACCGGTGCGGCCGGTGGCGCAGATCAAGAAGACGTGGCCGAACTTCTCCTGGTAGGCCAGGTTCAGTTCGAGCATCTCGGCCTTCAGTTCCTCGGAGGCTCCCGCCATGCCCCGCTGTTCGCGGGACGAGGTGGGGTCCCCGGGCTTCGGGCGGCCGATCGGCGGATGCCCCGCCATGGCCTCGGCCAGATCCTCCGCGCTCAGCTCGGCCATCACGGCGTCGCTCGCGGCGAAGAGGGCTTCGACGGTGGCGTAGGGGCGCCGGGAGAGCAGCTTGCTCCCCCAGGCCGAAGAGGCACAGGCCTCGTGGAGGGCGGCGGTGGCCGCGGCCTCCTCCAAGGCGTTGAACCGGGTGAGACCCGGCGTCGTACTCGAAGTCACGGGAGCCTCCGTGGCCTTGTGCTGGACGGGCTGCGGAACAGCTAAGACCTTCGACAACGCAGCGTCAACACTTTGTTGAAATAAGTTGAACAAAGAAGCCGTCACCCGGCGATTCGGGTGACGGCTCGGCTGCGCCGCGTGAGGAGGCGGCGGGTGTGACCCCGCCGGTTCCGGGGGGACTATTCGCCCTTCGCGGCGTTTTCCCTGTTCAGGTAGTTGTATACGGTAAAACGCGACACGCCTAGGGCGCTCGCCACCGTCTCGACGCCATGGCGGACGGCGAACGCGCCGCGCGCCTCCAGGATCCGTACGACCTCCTGCTTGGCCTTGCGGTCCAGCTCGGCGAGCGGCCTGCCCCGCTTGCGCTCCAGGGCGAGCAGGATGTGGTCCAGGGAGTCGGCGAGCTGGGGCAGCCGTACGGCCACCACGTCCTCGCCCTCCCAGGCCAGGACCACGTCATCGGTCCCCGCCTGGTCCGGCGGCAGCATCTCGCCGCCCATGGCGTCCACCAGCGGCTTGACCGCGGCGGCGAAGGGGTCGTCCCCGAACGCGGTCACTTATCCGCCTCCCCCGACGCTCCCGGGCCCGCCGGCCGGCCGGGCTCCCCCGGTCCGCCGATCACGTTGACCTGGAGCGAGACCCGGGTGGCGCCCGCCCCCAGGGAGCGGCGCAGCATCGCGTCGACGGCGGTCAGGACCGCGTCGGCGTCGCCCTCGGCGGTGTTGCCGAACGGGCCTACGTCGACCGCGTCCAGCGGGGCCCCCTGGATGACCTCGCGGGCCACCAGCGCATGCGGCGGGGCCTCCTCGAGATCGAAGGGTTCGGTCGTGAACTCCACTCTCAATCGCACGCGGCCAACCTACTGCCGCCGGTCGATTTTTCGGCAGTCCCCTCTTGACAGCTTCCGCAGATCGGAGGCAGTCTTCCACCAGACAGAAATGAACTTCCGCAATACGGAAGGAGCGCGGAAGCCCCATGGGATACTCCGACCAGCGCTTCGATGTGAACCTGTCGATCCTCTTCACCGAGCTCCCGCTCCTGGAGCGCCCCGCGGCCGCCGCGAAGGCGGGCTTCGGCGCGGTCGAGCTGTGGTGGCCCTGGGTCGACGCCCCCACCCCCGAGCAGTCCGAGCTCGACGCCCTGAAAAGGGCGATCGAGGACGCGGGCGTGCAACTGGTGGGTCTGAACTTCTACGCCGGACAGCTGCCCGGCCCCGACCGCGGCGCCCTGTCGATCCCCGGCGAGGAGAGCGAGAAGTTCCGCGCGAACCTCGCGGTGGCCGCCGACTTCGCGCAGTCGCTCGGCTGCACGGCGCTCAACGCGCTCTACGGCAACCGCGTCGACGGCGTGGACCCGGCCGTCCAGGACGAACTCGCCCTGGAGAACCTGGTGCTCGCCGCCCGCGAGGCCGACCGCGTCGGCGCGATCCTGCTCATCGAGGCGCTCAACGCGCCCGAGTCGCCCAAGTGCCCCCTCGTGAGCGCCCCCGCGGCGGTCGACGTGGTGGACAAGGTGAACGCGGCGACCGGGCTCGGCAACGCGAAGTTCCTCATGGACCTGTACCACCTGTCCATGAACGGGGAGGACCTGCCGGCCGTCATCTCGCGGTACGCCGCGAAGACGGGCCATGTGCAGATCGCGGACAACCCCGGGCGGGGGGCGCCCGGTACGGGGTCGCTGCCGCTGGAGGCCCTGCTCGACCAGCTTCGTGCCGCGGGCTACGAGGGGTGGGTCGGCCTGGAGTACAAGGCCGGCGAGCGTCCCAGCGAGGAGTCCTTCGGCTGGCTGTCGGGGCGGGACTAGGCGCCGCTCCGCGGCGATGCTCTCCCACCCACCCGTTGCCCCGCGTCACCTCCTCGTCGAAACACCGCAGTCAGAAAGGCACCCTCATGAGCAACCTCCCCAAGGTCGCGTGGATCGGGCTCGGCATCATGGGCTCCCCCATGTCCGAGAACCTGATCAAGGCGGGTTACTCCGTCACCGGCTACACGCTGGAGCAGGACAAGCTGGACCGGCTCTCGGCCGCCGGCGGCACCGCCGCGAAGTCCATCGCCGAGGCCGTCGAGGACGCCGACGTCATCGTCACGATGGTGCCCGCCTCCCCGCAGGTCGAGGCCATCGCGTACGGCCCGGACGGCATCCTGGAGAACGCGCGGTCCGGCGCGCTGATCGTCGACATGTCCTCGATCACGCCGCAGACCTCCGTGGACCTGGCCAAGGCCGGCAAGGAGAAGGGCCTGCGCGTCCTGGACGCCCCGGTCTCCGGTGGCGAGGCCGGCGCGATCGAGGCCGTCCTGTCCATCATGGTCGGCGGTGAGCAGGCCGACTTCGACGAGGCCAAGCCGCTCCTGGAGGCCCTCGGCAAGACCATCGTGCTGTGCGGCCCGCACGGCTCCGGTCAGACCGTGAAGGCCGCCAACCAGCTCATCGTCGCCGTCAACATCCAGGCGTGCGCCGAGGCCGTGGTCTTCCTGGAGAAGTCCGGCGTGGACCTGACGGCCGCGCTCGACGTCCTGAACGGCGGCCTCGCCGGCTCGACCGTGCTGACCCGCAAGAAGGACAACTTCCTGAACCGGGACTTCAAGCCCGGCTTCCGGATCGACCTGCACCACAAGGACATGGGCATCGTCACCGACGCCGCCCGCAACGTGGGCGCCGCTTTGCCCGTCGGCGCGGTCGTCGCCCAGCTCGTCGCCTCGCTGCGCGCGCAGGGCGACGGCGGCCTCGACCACTCCGCCCTGCTGCGCGCAGTCGAGCGCCTGTCGGGCGCCGAGCTCTAAGCCCCCGGGCTCCTTTGAGACTTCCGGGCCGCGGCGGCGCTGACACCTGTCCTGTCGCGCCCAGGCGCCGCCGCGGCCCGGAACCACGACCACAAATTCAACAAACTGTTGACGTAGCAGTTCAGGGCTCCTTACGCTCCGAGCACCTCAGCAGTCACAGCACGGAAGGTCACCATGTCGAAGCGCGTGCTTACGACCGAGTCCGGCGCCCCGGTCGCCGACAACCAGAACTCCGCCACCGCCGGCGTCGGTGGCCCCATCCTGCTCCAGGACCAGCACCTCCTGGAGAAGCTGGCCCGCTTCAACCGTGAGCGCATCCCGGAGCGCGTCGTGCACGCCCGGGGCTCCGGCGCGTACGGGTACTTCGAGGTGACCGACGACGTCACCGGCTTCACGCACGCCGACTTCCTGAGCGAGATCGGCAAGCGCACCGAGCTGTTCCTGCGCTTCTCCACCGTGGCGGACAACCTCGGCGGCGCGGACGCGGTCCGTGACCCGCGCGGCTTCGCGGTGAAGTTCTACACCGAAGAGGGCAACTACGACCTCGTCGGCAACAACACCCCGGTGTTCTTCATCAAGGACCCCATCAAGTTCCCCGACTTCATCCACTCCCAGAAGCGCGACCCCTTCACGGGCAAGCAGGAGCCGGACAACGTCTGGGACTTCTGGGCGCACTCCCCCGAGGCCACGCACCAGGTCACCTGGCTGATGGGCGACCGCGGCATCCCCGCCTCGTACCGCCACATGAACGGCTACGGCTCGCACACCTACCAGTGGACGAACGCCAAGGGCGAGGCCTTCTTCGTCAAGTACCACTTCAAGACGAACCAGGGCGTCCGCTCCCTGTCCAGCGAGCAGGCCGCCGAGCTGGTCGGCAAGGACGCCAACTCGCACCAGACCGACCTGCTCCAGGCGATCGAGCGGGGCGTGAACCCCTCCTGGACGCTGCACGTGCAGATCATGCCCGCGTCCGAGGCGGCGGACTACCGCTTCAACCCGTTCGACCTCACCAAGGTGTGGCCGCACAAGGACTACCCGCTCCAGCGCGTGGGCCGCCTGGTCCTCGACCGCAACCCGGACAACGTCTTCGCCGAGGTCGAGCAGGCCGCGTTCTCCCCGAACAACTTCGTGCCCGGCATCGGCCCCTCGCCGGACAAGATGCTCCAGGGCCGGCTGTTCGCCTACGCCGACGCGCACCGCTACCGCCTGGGCGTCAACCACACCCAGCTCGCGGTGAACGCCCCCAAGGCGGCCAAGGCCGACAACTACGGCCGCGACGGCCTGATGGCGTCCAACCCCTACGGCCGCGACCGCAAGAACTACGAGCCCAACTCGTACGACGGGCCCGCCGAGACCGGTCAGCCGCTGTCCGCGCCGATCGCCGTCGCCGGTTACACGGGCACGCACGCCGCCCCGACCCACGCCAAGGACGACGACTTCTTCCAGGCCGGTGAGCTGTACCGGCTGATGTCCGAGGACGAGAAGTCGCGCCTGGTGGCGAACATCGCCGGTGGCCTCTCGCAGGTCTCCCGCGACGACGTCATCGAGAAGAACCTCGCCCACTTCCACGCCGCCGACGCCGACTACGGCAAGCGCGTCGAGGAGGCCGTCCGCGCCCTGCGCGAGGACTGAGCGAGCCGGAATTCCCAGGCTGCGCCGGTGAGTTGACGGGAGGTCGACTCACCGGCGCTGAGCCCGCACCGCCGTCACGGACCCGGATGAGGGGTGGTACGTGACGCGGGCGGGCACGGTCCGCGGCGGCTCTGCGAGCCCGTGCGGGGGTCAAGGTCCGGCGGCTTCCCTCTCGACCTGAGAAGAGGGACACCCCGGTCCGTCGCATCCGCCGCGGCCCCGACTCCCCCGTGCGCCTGCGCCGTACGGGGACGCCTCGACGCGAGGCCCATGGACTCCGCCCGGCAGCACGTATGCATGTTTCGCCAGTCGCGCGCCGTCGGGCGGGCACAACCTCACATCCCACGGCCGGAGCGCCGAGTACGGACGGTCCCGTACTCGGCGCTCTTTCGCGTGCGCGCGCAGGCCCCCGGGACCGGCACGCCGATCACCGGAGCCACGCCCTCGCCACCGAGGACGCCGGAGTGAGGCGCCGGAGTGAGGCGCCGGCCCGTTCAAGGCCGGGCTGTTGCCCCTGGCCGACACCTCCAGCATCTCCCGTCCCGGTTCTCGTGGCCGGGCGCGCCAAAGGGGCGGTCCACCCCCCTCGGGTGGACCGCCCCTGTCCGTGCTCCGCCGTGTGTCAGACCTTCAGCGGGCGGATCGCCGTCGGCGCGTGGCCCGGCTCGGTCGCGATCTCCTCGAACTCCTTGACCGCGCTGATGTCCGCGGTCGGGCTCATCGAGATGTTCGTGATGCGCTCCAGGATCGCCTCGACGACCACCGGCACGCGGTGTTCGGCCGCGAGCTTCTTGGCCTGCTCGAAGGCCGGCAGCAGCTCGTCGGGCTCGGTGACCCGGATCGCCTTGCAGCCGAGGCCCTCGGCGACCTTGACGTGGTCCACGCCGTAGACGCCCAGCTCCGGGGAGTTCTGGTTCTCGAACTCCAGGTTGACCTGGAAGTTGATGTCCAGGCCGATCTGGGCCTGGCGGATCAGGCCCAGGTAGGCGTTGTTGACCAGGACGTGGACGTAGGGGATGCGGTGCTGCGCGCCGACCGCCAGCTCCTCGATCATGAACTGGAAGTCGTAGTCGCCGGAGAGCGCGACGACCGGCGACTGGGGGTCGGCCTTGGCGACGCCGAGCGCGGCCGGGATGGTCCAGCCGAGCGGGCCCGCCTGGCCGCAGTTGATCCAGTGGCGCGGCCGGTAGACGTGCAGCATCTGGGCGCCGGCGATCTGCGAGAGGCCGATCGTCGTCACGTACCGCGTCTCCGGGCCGAAGGCCCTGTTCATCTCCTCGTACACGCGCTGCGGCTTCATCGGCACGTTGTCGAAGTGCGTGCGGCGCTGGAGCGTGGACTTGCGCTCCAGGTGGGAGGCGACCCACGCCGAGCGGTCGGGCAGCTTGCCCGCGGCCTTCAGCTCCTTGGCCACCTCCACGAACAGCTCCAGCGCGGCCCTGGCGTCCGACGCGATGCCGTAGTCGGGCGCGAAGATCTTGCCGATCTGGGTCGGCTCGATGTCGACGTGCACGAACTTGCGGCCCTGGGTGTAGACGTCCAGCTTGTAGCCGGTGTGGCGGTTGGCCCAGCGGTTGCCGATGCCGAGGACGAAGTCCGACTCCAGGAACGTCGCGTTGCCGTAGCGGTGGCCGGTCTGCTGGCCGACCATGCCGGCGTTCAGCTCGTGGTCGTCCGGGATGGTGCCCCAGCCCATCAGGGTGGGCACGACCGGCGTGTTGGTGATCTCGGCGAACTCGACGAGGAGGTCGGAGGCGTCGGCGTTGATGATGCCGCCGCCCGCGACGATCAGCGGCCGCTCGGACTCCAGGAGGAAGCCGATGGCCTTCTCGATCTGGGCGCGGGTCGCGGCCGGCTTGTAGACCGGCAGCGGCTCGTAGGTGTCCGGGTCGAACTCGATCTCGGTCTGCTGGACGTCGATGGGCAGGTCGATGAGGACCGGGCCGGGACGGCCGGAGCGCATCAGGTGGAAGGCCTGCTGGAAGATGCCGGGGACCTGCGCGGCCTCCAGGACGGTGACGGCCATCTTCGTGACCGGCTTGGCGATCGTCGCGATGTCGACCGCCTGGAAGTCCTCCTTGTGCAGGAGGTGCGTGGGCGCCTGGCCGGTGATGCACAGGATCGGGATGGAGTCGCCGATCGCGGAGTACAGGCCGGTGATCATGTCGGTGCCGGCCGGGCCCGAGGTGCCGATGCAGACGCCGATGTTGCCCGGGTTGGTCCGGGTGTAGCCCTCGGCCATGTGCGAGGCGCCCTCGACGTGCCGCGCGAGGGTGTGGTCGATGCCACCGCCCTCCTTGAGCGCCTTGTAGAAGGGGTTGATCGCGGCGCCCGGCACACCGAACGCGTTGACGACGCCCTCGCGCTTGAGGATCTCAACTGCCGCGCGGGCAGCGGTCATACGAGCCATGGGGTTCTCCTGCTTCGACAGCTACGACAGCTTTTCGGCTGCCGGATACGGCGGGCGGATCCGGCTCCCGTCGCGCCCCGCGGTGAGCACTTTTTCCGCATCGTGGAAAGAATGTTCTGCTATATGGAAGCAATGTAAGCGGGCGCGTCGGAGACCGTCAAGGGACATCCGTGATCCGGCCGGACGACGCGGGAGCGGGCGGCACGCCGGGCCGCGCCCCGACCCCGGCCCACTATTGGCACTGATGTTCGAATGGGCGGTACGCTGGGCCCATGGCACGGAACCAGCTCCAGGGGTCGCTCTTCGATCAGGGCGAGGACCCGCGCCTGCGCTCCCTCGCCGGTATCCGCAGGACGGTCCTCGGCGACGGCGCGTGGATCGACCTGCTGCCGGGCTGGCTCACCGGCGCCGACGCCCTGTTCGAACACCTGGCCAGGGACGTCCCCTGGCAGGCCGAACGCCGGCAGATGTACGAGCGGGTCGTGGACGTACCGCGCCTGCTCGCCTTCTACCGCGCCGGCGAACCGCTGCCCCACCCCGTACTGGAGGAGGCGCGCCGGGCCCTGAACGCGTACTACGCCGACGAACTCGGCGAGGAGTTCACGACGGCCGGCCTGTGCCACTACCGCGACGGGCGCGACAGCGTGGCCTGGCACGGCGACCGCGTCGGCCGGGGCGCCCGCGAGAACACGATGGTCGCCATCCTCTCCGTGGGCGCGCCCCGCGACCTGCTGCTGCGCCCGCGCGGCGGCGGCCGGACGGTCCGCCATCCGCTCGGGCACGGCGACCTGATCGTGATGGGCGGCTCGTGCCAGCGGACCTGGGAACACGCCGTCCCCAAGTCGGCCCGGGCCACCGGGGGCCGCATCAGCGTCCAGTTCCGCCCGCGCGGAGTGCGCTGACCGCCCCCGCCCGTCGCACGCTTTACGGAGACCTCTGGATCACCGGCATACGGTCCCCGGGGAACGGCGGCGGCACGACCGGTGGTGGCCGGGGCATACTCGCCCCATGCCGATCCGCCCCGCCACCGCCGCCGAACTCCCCGTGCTCCAGGACATCGAGCGGGCCGCCGGAGAGGCCTTCCGGGCCCTCGGCATGGACGCCGTCGCGGACGACGAGCCGCCCGCCGAGGAGCAGCTGGAGCGTTTTCGCCGGGCGGGGCGGGCGTGGGTCGCCGCCGACGAGGACGACGTGCCCCTCGCCTATCTGCTCAGCGAGCCCGTCATGTACGCGCCCGGCCCGCCCGTCGCGTACGCCGAGCACATCGAGCAGGTCACCGTGCATCCCCGCGCCGCCCGCCGTGGGCTCGGCCGCGCCCTGATCGAGCACCTCGCGGACCGGGCGGGCGCGCGGGGCGGGACGGCGCTCACCCTGACGACGTTCGCGGACGTCCCGTGGAACGCCCCGTACTACGCCCGCATCGGCTTTCGCCCGCTGCCGGACGCCGCGCTTCCCCCGGCCCTGGAGGAGATCCGCGCGCACGAGGCGCGGCTGGGCCTCGACCGGTGGCCCCGCCTGTGCATGTGCCGCCCCCTGGCGCCCCGCCCGGCGTGAGGGCCCGGCCTACCGCCCGTACCGCTCCCTGAGCTCGACCTTGCGCACCTTGCCCGAGACCGTCATGGGGAAGGACTCCAGGATCCGCAGCGCGGACGGCACCTTGTAGTGGGCCAGCCGCCCCTCGCAGTAGGCCCGCAGCTCATCGAGCGTCAGCGTCTCGTCGGGCCCGCGCAGGATCACGCAGGCGAGCGGCACCTCGCCGTACCGCTCGTCGGGCACGCCCACCACCTGTACGTCGGCGATCTTCGGGTGGCCGTACAGGAACTCCTCGATCTCCCGGGGGTAGATGTTCTCGCCGCCCCTGATGATCATGTCCTTGATGCGGCCGACGATCTGGACGTAGCCGTCCTCCCGCATGACGGCCAGGTCGCCGGTGTGCATCCAGCGCCCGGTGTCGAGGACCTCGGCGGTCCGCTCGGGTTCGTCCCAGTAGCCGAGCATCACGCTGTAGCCGCGGGTGCGCAGTTCCCCCGAGGTGCCGCGCGGCAGGGTCACGCCGGTGGCCGGGTCGACCACCTTCACCTCGACGTGCGGCAGGACCCGGCCCACCGTGCCGGTCCTGCGCTCCAGGTCGTCGTCGCGGCGCGTCTGGGTGGAGACGGGCGAGGTCTCCGTCATGCCGTAGCAGATGGAGACCTCCGCCATGTGCATCTCGGCGACCACCCGCTTCATCACCTCGACCGGGCAGGGCGAGCCCGCCATGATCCCGGTGCGCAGCGAGGAGAGGTCGTACGTCGCGAAGTCGGGGAGGTTCAGCTCCGCGATGAACATCGTCGGCACGCCGTACAGCGAGGTGCACCGCTCCCGCTCGACGGCGTGCAGGGTGGCGACGGGGTCGAAGGACGGCGCGGGGATGACGACGCAGGCGCCGTGCGAGGTGATGGCGAGGTTCCCCATGACCATGCCGAAGCAGTGGTAGAAGGGCACGGGCAGGCAGACGCGGTCCTGCTCGGTGTAGCCGACCGTGCGGCCCACCCAGTAGCCGTTGTTGAGGATGTTGTGGTGGGAGAGCGTGGCCCCCTTGGGGAAGCCGGTGGTGCCCGAGGTGTACTGGATGTTCACGGGGTCGTCGCAGCTCAACTCGCCCTCATGCGCCCGCAGTTCGTCCACCGTGACGGACGACGCGGCGTCGGTCAGCGCGTCCCACGACGCGTGCCCGATGTAGTGCACGGCGCGCAGCTGTGGGCAGCGGGGCCGCACCTCGTCGACGAGCGCGCGGTAGTCGCTGCTCTTGTGGGACAGGGAGGCGACCAGGACGGAGATCCCGGCCTGCCTCAGCACGAACTCCAGCTCGTGCGCGCGGTACGCGGGGTTGATGTTCACCATGATCGCGCCGATGCGGGCGGTGGCGTACTGCACGAGCACCCACTCGGCGCAGTTCACCGCCCAGATCCCGACGCGGTCCCCCTTGGCAACCCCGGCCGCCATGAAGCCGCGGGCCAGCCGCTCGACGGCGGCGCCGAACTCGGCGTACGTCCATCGGGTGCCCGCCGGCACGTCCACCAGGGCGTCGCGTTCGGGCCAGGCGGCGACGGCCCGGTCGAGGTTGCGCCCGATGGTGTCACCGAGGAGCGGGGTCGTACTGGTGCCGTGGGCGTACGACGGCTCGGCCCCCTGCGGTGATCCACCCGGTGTCTGCGACATGCCGTCAAGGATGCCCCGAAGATCCTTGGGCGCCTACCCCCGCGCAGAGCGAGGTCAGGACGGCAACCCCGCACCCCTCTACCGCCCGCGAGCCACCGGTGCCAGGTTTTTCCCCGACTTGGCCCGTTCCGCCCCGCCCCCTCACCACCAGCCAGCACAATGTGCGCATGACTGATGACTGGAAGCGACAACTGGACCAGGTGCACGCCGGTCTGGTGCGGCGCGACGATCCCGCCGAGCTGGTGACCGAGGCCGATGCCGTCGACGCGTCGTATCGCTATCCGCAACTCGCCGTCCGCGGGCCCGTCTTCGGTCTGGCCGTGCAGGATCCCGCCGTCGGCCCGCAGTGGCGGGTGGTGGCGCCCGTCGTGGACGGGATGCCCCAGCAGGCCCGGGACGCGCTCAACTCGATGCTGTGGTTCAAGGCCAAGGACGACACCGACGACCCCGCCGTACGCCGTGATCTGCTGGCGGCGGTCGCGATCCTGGAACGCGAGCCGGTGAACGAGGTGGAGGTACGCGGCGCCCGCTACCGCGTGGTGCGGGGCGACGAGTTCGCCCGCAGCGGCGCCGACGGCCTGGAGCCGCCCCGGCCGACGGACCCCGAACCGGTCGAGCGGAAGTGGTGCGGGCGGCACGATCCGCCCTCCGCGGACCTCGGCTTCGTCCTCGACCCCGCCGAGGACACCTCCGGCCTGATGACGAGCGCCCTCAAACTGGGGCTGCGGGAGTTCGCGTACACGGGCGCGCGTTTCCCCGTCGACGTGCGCGCGGACTCCGTGCGGGCCATCGCCAGCCACCCCGACATCCTCCTCATGCCGGTCGGCTTCGGCGTGTCCGAGCGCGGCACGAAGGGGTGGAAGCCGGTGTCGTCCCTCATGCCCACCCCGCACGACGCCCGTCGGCTGCTGTACGACTCGATGACCGACGCCTGGCCGATGCTCTACCGGTTCAGCCCCGAGGAGACGGCGGAGCACGCGCGGGCGGCCGAGGAGTTCAAGGCGCTCGGGCGTGCCAACGAGGTGCGCGTGGCCGACAAGCTGTATCGGATCTGCCGCACCGAGCGGCTGGTCCGCGTCGGCCCCGACGGCCCGGAACCGCCCCGCCCCTCGGACCAGGACTCGTTCGGCCCCATGCAGATCCACCCCACCATGGACGAGGACGGAACGATCCACCCCGGCGACTGACCTCGGCGCAGACCCAAGAGGTGGCCGGCCCGCCGGGAGCGCCGGTCAGCTCAGCTGGCGCCGCACCAGCGCACGCAGCCGCCCGCCGGCGTCCGCCAGCAGCTGTCCCGGCGGCCCCTGTTCCACGATCCGCCCCTCCTCCATGACGACGACGCGGTCGGCGTCCATGACGGTGGACAGGCGGTGGGCGATCACGACGCGCGTGGCGTTCAGGGCGCGGGTGCTGTCGATGACCGTGCGTTGCGTCTCGTTGTCCAGGGCGCTGGTCGCCTCGTCGAGGAAGAGGACGCGCGGCCGGCGGATCAGGGCCTGGGCGATCATCAGCCGTTGACGCTGGCCGCCGGAGACCGCGCCGCCGCCGGAGATCATGGTGTGCAGGCCCATCGGCATCCGCTTGATGTCCTCGGCGAGGCCCGCCATCGCGGCCGCCTCCCACGCCTCCTCCTGCGTGAACGTCTCGGCGCCGCAGATGCAGTCCAGGATCGAGCCGCTGAGCGGCTGGGCGTTCTGCAGGACCACGCCGCACTGACGGCGTACGGCCGAGGCGTCGAGGGCCGCCAGGTCCTGGCCGTCGTAGAGCACGCTGCCCGAGACCGGCTGGTCGAAGCCGATCAGCAGGCGCAGCAGGGTCGACTTGCCGCAGCCGCTCGGGCCGACGACGGCCACGAACTCGCCGGGGCGGATCGCGAGCGAGACGTCGTCCAGGACGAGTGGGCCGTCGTCGGTGTAGCGGAAGGACAGGGCGCGGGCCTCGATCTCCCCCCGCAGCTCGCCCGGCCGGGTGCTCCCCGAGCGCACCTCCGGGGTCTCGTCGAGGACCGGCTTGATCTGTTCGAACATGGGGAGCACGGCGGCCGCCGAGATCAGCGCGCCGGTCAGCTGGGTGACGGACGTGAGCAGCATCGTCACGGCGGTGCTGAAGGTGAGGAACTGACCCGCCGTGAGGCTGCCGCGGGCCGGGCCCGCGAGGAGGACGAACATGCCGAGGGTGCACAGCGGGAGGTAGACGGCGTTGAGGACCGTCGTCACGTTCTTGACGCGGCCCGCCCGCCGCTGCAGCTCGCGGCTGCGGGCGAACTCCCCCGCCCATGCCGCGTACGCGAAGCTCTCCGCCCCGGCCACCCGCAGTTTGGGCAGGCCGCGCAGCGTCTGGAACGCCTGGTTGTTCAGTTTGTTGCCCAGTTCCACCAGCTGCCGTTGCCAGCGCAGCTCCCACAGGCCGAGGGCGAGGAACACGGCGGCGACGACGGCCAGCATCACCACCGCGGCCAGGGCGAGGGGAACGCTGTAGCAGAGCAGCAGGACGAGGTTCATCGCGCCGATCGTGCTCGACTGGAGCGCGACGGGGCCGATGCCCGACAGGACGCGGCGGATGGCGCTGACCCCCATCGCCGCGCTCGCCAGCTCGCCGGTGGAGCGGGAGGCGAAGAAGCGGGTGGGCAGTCTCAGCAGCCGGTCCCAGACTGCGGGTTGCAGCGTGCTCTCCATCCGGCCCTCCATCCGCAGGACGGTGAGGTTCTGGAGCAGCATGAACGCCGCGGAGACGACGCTGGTGACCATGACGGCCAGGGACACCTGGACGATGAGGCTCTTCTCGCCGTTCGGCACGAACACGCCGAGCACCTGTCCCGTCGCGATCGGCACCAGCGCGCCGATCGCGACCGTCACCAAGGTGGCGAGGACGAGGTTGCGCAGGTCGCCGCCCGTGCCGCGCAGGCTGAAGCGGGCCAGCCGCCACGGCGTCAACCTGCCCTCGGGCAGCGGGCGGTAGAACATCACGCCCCGGGGTTCGAACTCGTCGGCGTTGCTCCGGTCGACGCGGGTGCGCCGTCCGGACGCCGGGTGCACCGCCTCGTAGCCGCCGCGCCGCCACAGGAGCGCGACCGGCGTCCCGCTCGCGGCCCGGCGTCCCACCAGCGGGCCCGCGTACGCGCGCCACCAGCGCCCGTCGAGCCGGACGGCACGGGTGCGGACGCCGGAGGCGACGGCGATCTGCTCCACCGGGTCGGTCCGGTCGCTCACCGGGCCGCCCCGCGCGGTTTCGGACAGTGTGACGCCGGCCGCCTCGGCGACCAGCCGGCAGGCGGCGTACGTGGTGTCGTCACCGCCCCGCGTGCCCGAGCGGCGCGAACCGCCCTTTCCCGGGCGGCCGATGGAGGCGAGCAGGGTGCGGTCGGCCTCCTCGCGGACGTGCTCGCCGGCCTTGATGCCCGCCGCCGTGCGGTCCTCGTGGGCGCGCTCCAGGCGTTCGATCCAGCGGTCCAGCGTCGACAGCAGCCGGTACTGCTGGTCGACCATGCGCTGCCACATGGCGGCGTCGACGAGCAGGTCCCCCGCGGCCTCCGCGCTGTAGGCGGAGCCGTAGCGCACGCTGCCCGGTGCGACCGGCATCCAGAGGATGTCGTCGTCGGTGACCACGTCGTCGCCCAGGGTGCGGCCGTCCAGCGGCGCCTCGAAGAGGACCCGGTGGCCGCGTGCGACGCCGAGCGCGAAGGCCTGCTCCAGGAGGCTCAGGGCCGCGTCCTGGGTGTCGTACCGCGTGGGGTACCGCTCGTCCTCGTACGCCCAGGTGTCGCCGTACTCGGGGCGGTACAGCTCGCGCAGCGGGACGCGCCGCAGCTCGCAGCCCTGGAGGGGCCGTCCGACGAGGGTGTGCCGGGGGCCTTCGACCGGGCCGAGGAGCAGCGTGCCCGGCTCCAGGCGGCCGAGGAAGTGCCAGTGGCCCTGCTGCACGGCGTCGACGGCGAACAGGTCGAGGGCGCCGGCGACGACGAACCACAGCACCTGCGGGCCCTCGAGGCCCACGCTGCGCAGGTCCGCGCAGTCGACGGGCGTGCCGAGCGCGCCGAAGGCGGCGGCGACGCCGTCGCCGGGGTGGACGTGTTGTGGGGCCTGCGTCACCTCAGTGCTCCTTGACCAAATCGGCGTAGGGGCCGCCGGCGGCGACGAGGTGTTCGTGCCGGCCGCGCTCCACGACCTGGCCGTGGTCGAGTACGACGATCTCGTCGCTGTCGCGCACGGTGCTCAGGCGGTGGGCGATGACCACGCAGGCGCAGCCGCGGCGGCGCAGGTTGTCGATGATGAGCTGCTCGGTCCCGGCGTCCAGGGCGCTGGTCACCTCGTCGAGCACGAGGACGCTGGGGCGGCGGACCAGGGCCCGCGCGATCTCCAGGCGCTGGCGCTGCCCGCCGGAGAAGTTGCGGCCGTCCTGCTCGACCCGGCCGTGGATGCCGCCGGGCCTGCGGGCCACGACCTCGTACAGGCAGGCGTCCTGCAGGGCGGCGACGACCTCGGCGTCCGGGAGGGAGGGGTCCCACAGGGCCACGTTGTCGCGGATCGTGCCCTCGAAGAGGAACACGTCCTGGTCGACGAAGGACACGGACGCGGTGAGCGCGCCGCGCGGGATGTCCTCCAGGCGCTGTCCGTCGATGCGGATGGTGCCCTCCCAGGGGGTGTAGAGCCCCGATATCAGCCGGGAAACGGTCGACTTGCCGCTGCCGGAGCCGCCGACGAGCGCGACCTGCTGCCCCGGCCCGACCGTGAGGGAGAAGCCGGTCAGGAGCGGTTTGTCGAGGGGGCTGTAGCCGAAGGTGATGTTCTCCAGGGTGACGTGGCCCTTGAGGCGGCGGGTGTCGGCCGCCGGTGCGGGGCGCGTGTAGAGGGGGTCGACGGGGAAGTTCTCGACGTCCTTGAGGCGGGCGACGTCGGCGGCGAAGTCCTGGACGCGGCCCGCGACGCCGTTGAGGCGGGTGATCGGCGCGGTGAAGCGGGTGACCAGGGCCTGGAAGGCGACGAGCAGTCCGATCGACAGATGCCCCTCGACGGCGCGCAGGCCGCCGAGCCACAGGATCAGCGCGCTGTTGAGGGTCGCGAGCGCCGGCGCGACGACGCCGAGCCAGGCGCTCGGCACGCCGAGGCGCTGCTGCTCCTCCAGGGTGGTGGCGTGCTGCCCGGCCCAGCGGCGGAAGTAGCCGCTCTCGCCGCCGGTCGCCTTCAGCGTCTCGATCAACTGCAGGCCGGTGTAGGCGGTGTTGGTGAGTTTGGCGCTGTCGGCGCGCAGTTTCTGGGTGCCGGTGGCGCGCAGCCGGACGACGACGCGCATCGCCACGACGTTCAGCAGGGCGATGCCGACGCCGACGAGGGTGAGCTGCGGATCGTAGGTCCACAGCAGGGCCGCGTAGAGCAGGACGACGACGCCGTCGACCCCGGCGGCCGTGAGGTCGCGGGCCAGGGTCTCGGCGACGGCGTCGTTGGAGGCGAGGCGCTGCACGAGGTCGGCGGGGCTGCGCTGGGCGTAGAAGGTGACGGGCAGGCGCAGCAGGTGGCGCAGGAAGCGGGCGCTGCCGAGGGTGGAGGAGATGATGCGGCCGCGCAGCAGGTTGGCCTGTTGCAGCCAGGTCAGCAGCGCCGTGAGCGCCACCATCACCCCCATGGAGGCGAACAGCGCTCCCAGCACGGAGGTTTGATGGCCCATCAGGAACAGGTCGATGTACGTGCGGCTGAGCGCGGGCAGCGCGGCGCCGACCGCGACGAGCAGCAGGCTGGCCAGGAGGGCCGCGAGCATGGTGCCCGTCGTGCCGCGCAGCCGGGCGGGGAGGGCCTTGAGGACGCCGGGCCTGCGGCCACCGGGGCGGAAGTCCTCGCCCGGTTCCAGGACGAGGACGACGCCGGTGAAGCTGGTGTCGAAGTCCTCGGCGGGCACGAAGCGGCGGCCCTTGCCGGGGTCGTTGACGTACACGCCCCGGCGGCCGAGGCGGCGCCCCGTGCCGTCGTAGACGACGTAGTGGTTGAACTCCCAGAACAGGATCGCGGGGGCCTTCACCTCGGCGAGCGCGGCGGGCTCCATCTGCATGCCCTTGGCCGTGAGGCCGTAACCGCGCGCTGCCTTCAGGACGTTGCTGGCCCGCGAGCCGTCGCGGGAGACGCCGCACGCGATGCGCAGCTCTTCCAGGGGCACGTACCGCCCGTGGTGGGCGAGGACCATGGCGAGGGCGGCGGCGCCGCACTCCACGGCCTCCATCTGCAGGACGGTGGGTGTCCGCACGGTCTTGGGCCGCCCGCCCCGTCGCGCGGGGGGCCGTGCCGCGCGCCGGCGGCCGCGCCGCGGGGGTTCGGGGCGGTGCCTGCGGCGGCCGCCGGGGGGCGGCAGCCGCCGCTGGGGGGTCGGGGCGGGGTGCGGTGCGGTCACGGAAGCAGCCAATCGATCGGGCGCTGCTCGGCGAGGTGGACGGCGCCGGTGGCCGGGGTCATGGAGTCGAGCGCGAAGGGCGGGCCCCCGGCGGTCGACCACGCGTAGCCGGACCGGGTGCCGGGAGAGGGTTCGAGCCGTACGAGGACGGCCACGGGTGGCCCGTCCTTCGTGAACCGCCCGGCGAGTTCCTTGTCGCCGAGGAAGCCGGCGATCTTCTGGCGGGTCTGGGCGGCGCGTCCGACGGCCCGCACGCGGCCGCGCAGCGTCCCGTAGGTGTCGGTGGGCACGGACTGGACCGTGAGGTCGACGTCGGCGCCGACGGGGATGGTGGCCGCGCTGTCGGCGGGTACGTAGAGCAGGGCGAGGAGCGGGTCGTCGGCGCCGGAGACGCGCTCGACGGTGGCGACGTCGGCGCCGGTGGTGACCACGGTGCCGATTCTGGCGACCAGGCCGGTCAGGCGTCCTGCGGCGATGGCGCGCACGGTCCTGTCGCCCCGCTCCGTGCGGACTTCGAGCACGGGGGCGCCGGCGGCCAGGCGTTCGCCCTCCTTGGCCAGGACGCGGGTCACCTGCCCGGTGACGGGGCTCTGCAGGACGTAGCTGCCCTGGCCGTGCGTGAGGATGCCGGGCGCACGGAGTGTGGAGGCCACCGAGCCGGTCACGGCCCAGATGCTCGCGGCGGCCATGGCGACGAGGGTGACGGCGAGGACGAGCAGGCCCTGGGGGCGGGCGTAGCGCACCGGAAGGTCGAGTTCCTCGGGCGACTGCAGCTTGGACAGGGCCTGTTGACGGAACTGCACGGAGCGTTTCCCTTGCTTGCCCGGGGCGTCCCCGAGCCCCGGAGCCAGTGGCTCCGGGGCTCGGGGATCACGGTGTCTCGGTGAGCGAAGGCTCAGAGACCGGCGGTCAGGCCGGAGGCCAGACCCGTGACGGCGCCGGTGTTCACGCCGGTGACGTTGTCGACGGTGCCGAGGACACCGGAGACGACGCCGGAGACCGGGGCGATGGAGTCGACGGTGCCGGTGACGTTGCCCACGACCTGGCCGACGAGGCCGCCGGAGACGTTGTCGAGGTCGGCGTCGGAAATTTCGAGGGTCTCGACCTGGGGGGTGTTGTTCATGGCGTGAGCTGCCCTTCTCATCAATGTCGCAAAGGTGTTTCCAGCACAGCGGAACCTGACCTGCCAATTCCGCGTGGGCCAGGATCAAAGCACGTTCGCAGCTCGCACATCCAATCGGTGAAGCGCCTCTCGGTGAGGGGCACGGCGTCGCATCACCGCTGCGTGCAGGGGGTTTCACCGTGTGGCGGCAGCTCCTTCACAAGATTCACAGAAGGAAATCGGGGACACCGGTGGACTCCCGTCAACAAATCGGACACTTTCATGGCGAGAGACACGCTCTATGGCCCCTGTACGGGAATTCCCGGGGAGTCACCCGGTGCCGGATGCCGAATTGCGTGACCGGACTGCGCATTCGATGTGCAGGTTTATTGAAGGCGCCGGTTCCGGCCGTGGCGCGGGGCGTCAGTTCACCTCGCGGTCCCGGCCCTCCCAGTACGGCTGCCGCAGCTTGAACTTCTGGACCTTGCCCGTGGCCGTGCGCGGGATGGCGTCGCGGAACTCGACGGAGGTGGGCGCCTTGTAGCCGGCCATCCGCTGCTTGCAGTGGGCGATGATGTCCGACTCGGTGGCCGTCGCCCCCTCCGCGAGGACCACCAGGGCCTTGATCGTCTCGCCCCACTTCTCGTGCGGCACCCCGATGACGGCGACCTCGGCGACCGCCGGGTGACGGAAGATCGTGTCCTCCACCTCGATCGACGAGACGTTCTCGCCGCCGGTGATGATGACGTCCTTCTTCCGGTCCGAGATCGTCAGATGGCCGTCGGTCTCGTCGAACGTCCCGCCGTCACCGGTGTGGAACCAGCCGTCCCTGAGCGCCGCCGCGGTCTCCCGCGGCTTGTCCCAGTAGCTTTCGAGCACGACGTTGGAGCGGGCGAGCACCTCTCCCTCCTCGGAGAGCCGGAGCTTGACACCGAGCGCGGGCAGCCCGGCGCGGGAGAGCTTGCGGGCCCGCTCCTCGGCGGGCAGCGCCGCGTCCGCGGGCGAGGTGCGGTTGAAGGTGAGCAGCGGGGACGTCTCGGTGAGCCCGTAGATCTGGGTGAACTCCCAGCCCAGTTCCGCCTCCACGCGCTGGATGGTCCTGCTCGGCGGCGGGGCGCCGGCGCACACGATCCGCACCCGGTCGCGGCCGGGCACCGCGCCGCGCCAGGTCACCGCCGCGTCCAGGACCGCGTTCCACACGGCGGGCGCACCGCACATGAGTGTGACCCCGTGCTCCTCCACCCGGCGCAGGATCTCCGCGCCGTCCACCTTGCGCAGCACCACCTGCTTCACGCCGAGCCCGGCCATCACGAACGGCATGCCCCAGCCGTTGCAGTGGAACATCGGCAGCGTGTGCATGTAAACGTCGCGCTCCCACACCCGGGTGTGCAGGCCGAAGGTGAGCCCGTTGACCCAGATGTTGCGGTGGGTGAGCTGCACGCCCTTGGGCCGGGCGGTGGTTCCCGAGGTGTAGTTGATCGTCGCGGTGGCGTCCTCGTCGGGGTTCGACCAGGGCCGCGGCTCCACGCCGAAGCGCATCAGCCCGGTCTCGGTCTCCTCGCCGAGCACGAAGCGGTGGCGCGCCTTGACGCCCGAGAGGGCGTCGTCCAGCTCCGGGTCGACGAGCAGGACGGAGGCGCCGCTCTGTTGGACCACGTACTCGACCTCCTCCGGCTTGAGCCGGAAGTTGACGGGCACGCAGATCCGTCCGCTCATCGGCACGGCGAACAGCAGCTCCAGGAGCCGCGCGGAGTTGTGGCTGACCACCGCGACCCGTTCGCCCTCCCCGACGCCCAGCGCGTCGAACCCCGCCTGCCAGGCCCGGACCCGTTCCCCCAGACGCCCGTACGTCGAGTCCGGCACCACCGGGGCGGGTTGATCCGGCTCGTCGATCACGCCGGGGCTGGCGGCGAAGCCCAGCTCCGCCCGGTCGAGGAAGTCCGTGACGGTCATCGGTGTCCGCATTGCTCTCTCCTGATATCCGGGACCACTTCGGCTACGTAGCATCGTGTAGTCCGCGATGCGGGTCCCACTACCCCTGGGCGGTTCTGCGCAGACGGGTTCTGCGGGGGCGGCCGTCTACGGAGGCGGCGTTCTACGGGGACGGCCGTCTACGGAGGCGGCGTTCTACGAGGACGGGGTGCTACGAGGACGGGGTGCTACGGGGGCGTCGGCTCAGGTGTCGATGACGGTGCCGAAGCGGATGTCGTAGGAGGAGGCTGTCTCGGCGATGCGGAGCAGCATCCGCTCGGCCTCCCGGGTCAGTTCCTCGCGCTCGGCGCGCCCCGGCTCCCCGAACGGCTCGATGGTCAGCACGGCCTCGCCGCCGCCCCTGGGGTCCTCCGCCAGCCGCCAGACCCCGGCGAGGAACCCGTCGAGGAGGAAGACGCAGTGGGCGGAGTTCCCCTTCCAGGTACGCCCCTTGTAGGCGGCGGGGACGACGCGGGTGCGGTCGGCGTGCGAGAGGAGGAGGTTGTCGTACTCGGGAAGGAAGCGCGGCGGAGCCGGGGTGTCCGCGTCGGGCCGCGGCGCATCGGGCAGGTCGAACAGTTCGACGCCGTGCTCGTCGCGGAACGTCCGCAGCTGGGGCCGCAACCGCTCGAAGACTTCCCTCATCCGGGTGAGCCGCGCCCAGGTCTGCATGTCCTTGACGGAGGCGGGTCCGAAGGCGGCGAGATAGCGCAGGACGACGAGGGAGGCAGTTTCGGAGGGGGCGGCGGTATCGCAGGGGGTGCCGGCGTCGGAGGGGGCGGCGGGCGGCGCCCCGACCGCGCCCCAGCCGTCACGCCCGCCCCGCGCCCCACCGTCCCCGCCCGTGCTTGCCATGCCGCGATCCCCCTGCTCCTCCCCGAGCCAGTGCTCAAGCGTGGTGAGCGCCACCTGTCCGCTGCGGCGCCACAGTCCACGCGGGGTCACCTGGACGAGCGGCAGCGCACAGCGCGCGGCGATGGCGAGCGACTGCGGGTCGGCGTCGGGCCACCGGGCCGACAGTGCCTCGCGGAGCTGCTTCATCGTGCGGGGCTCCGTCTCGACGGCTTCGCGGGCGACGCCTGCGAGTTCCCGCAGATCTACGCCGGCGAGACCGGCGCGGAAGACGCTCAGCTCGCGTGCGAGCGCGTCCTGGACGAAGGGCCGCAGCACGCGGGCGTCGGCGGCGGTATGGAGATGGATGGTAGAGCGCATCGTGACCATGCGGACCAGTTCACGCGCGTCGAGGAGCGCGGAGAGTTCGGCGGGGTCGAAGTCCGCCAGACGCGCGGCGAGGGCGTAGTAGGGCGGTTTGACGTTCTGCGCCTGGAGCCCGACGAGATGGGCGACGGCCTCCTCGACGGACAGGTCCCGGGAACGGCGCAGGAGGAGCTGCCGGTCGAGCGTGGCGCGATTGAGCGCGCGGGGCCCCAGCACGGGGGCGGTTCCCGAAGGAGCCCTGTTCGTCTTGGCCATACGGTCACGCTAGTGGGGCTTGCGGACACGTGCGGTCCGCAATGCGCGGACCGATGGCGACGCGCTCCGGGCCAGCCGCCCCGGGCCTGGCCGCCACCAGGAGCCCGCCCCATCGGCCACGTATATCCTGCTCAGTGGCCATCTAGACGTACGTTCGACACCCGACACCCGACGCCCACCCACGACAACCGACCTGGAGGCGGCCAGCATGGCGGAGCGCCGAGTCCGTCCGGCATCGCCCGCGCGCAAGCACACGTGGCGACGCGGAACGCGCCCCCCGGCGGCCCCGCCGGCCGAGGAGACCCGCCCGGCCCCGCCCGCGCGTCCCGCGGCGGCACGGGAGGCGACGGGCAGCGTCGTCCAGGCGGCGCTGTACCGGGACGGGGTCCGCGTGGCGACGCCGTCCTCCCTCGCGGACACGTTCCGGGAGCTGCGCGAGCAGCGGGACGGCATGGCGTGGATCGGCCTGGCCCGCCCGACGGAGGCGGAACTCCTGTCCCTGGCAGCGGAGTTCGACCTCCATGAGCTGGCCGTCGAGGACGCGTTGGAGGCGCACCAGCGCCCGAAGCTGGAACGGTACGGGGAGACACTCTTCGTCGTCCTGCGCGCCGCCCGCTATCTGGACGCCCCCGAGGAGGTCGACTTCGGCGAGCTGCACGTCTTCGTGGGCCCCGACTTCGTCATCACGGTCCGGCACGCCGCGGCCCCCGACCTGTCCGGGGTCCGCCGCCGCATGGAGGAGAGCCCGGACCTGCTCAAGCTGGGCCCAGAAGCGGTCCTGTACGCGATCCTCGACGCGGTGGTGGACGGCTACGCCCCGGTCGTCGCGGGCGTCCAGAACGACATCGACGAGATCGAGACGGAGGTCTTCAGCGGCGACCCCGAGGTCTCCCGCCGCATCTACGAACTCTCCCGCGAAATGGTGGAGTTCCAACGCGCCACCCGCCCCCTGGTGGGCATGCTGCACGCCTTGATGGCGGGCTTCGCGAAGTACGGCACGGACGAGGAACTCCAGCGCTACCTGCGTGACGTGGCCGACCACGTCACCCACACCAGCGAACGCGTCGACGGCTTCCGCCAGGCCCTGACGGACATCCTCACGGTCAACGCGACGCTGGTGACACAGCAACAGAACGCGGAGATGCGAGCACTGGCGGAGGCAGGCTTCGAACAGAACGAGGAGATCAAGAAGATCTCCTCGTGGGCGGCCATCCTCTTCGCCCCGACACTGGTCGGCACCATCTACGGCATGAACTTCGACCACATGCCGGAGCTCCACTGGGCCGCCGGCTACCCGTTCGCGGTGCTGCTGATGGCGGTGGTGTGCACGAGCCTGTACGTGATCTTCAAGCGGCGCGACTGGCTGTGACGAGCACACCCTCCGGACACTGATCGACTTCGCCGCGCCAGGAACGGCTCAGGAGCCGCTGCCTGTCCCCGGGAAGTGCAGGTACAGCGACTCGAGGCCGATGTTCGCGCGCACCAGCCTGGCCCGGTGCTCGGTGCCCTCGGCGATCGCGTACTCCGGGATCCGGCAGTGCCACTCCTCGAAGAGGATCTGCATCTCCAGCCGCGCCAGATGCGCGCCCAGACAGCGGTGCACGCCGACGCCGAACGCGGTGTGCACGTTCTCCGGGCGGTGGAAGTCGAGGTCGTGGGGGTTCGGCCAGGTCGCCTCGTCCCGGTTGGCCGTCGTCAGGTGGGCGTTGACCAGGGTCCCGGCCGGCACCGGGCAGCCCGCCACCTCGACGTCCTCGGTGGTGACGCGGGGCAGGAACGGCGCGGGCGGGTCCAGGCGCAGCAGTTCCTCCACCGCCGCCGGCACGAGGGAGGGGTCGGCGACCAGTTCCTTGCGCCGCTCGGGAGCGGTGGCCAGGCGCTCCATGGCCATGCTCAGCGCGTCGGTGACGGTCTCCAGACCGGCCATGATGAGCATCACGCACAGACCCATGGCCTCCGCGTCGGACAGCCGGTCGTCGCCGTCAATGGCGAGGATCTCGCTGAGGATGTCGTCACCGGGCCGCGCGCGGCGGGTCTGGATCAGCTCCATCAGGTAACCGGCCGTGGCCACGGTCCGCTCCGTCGCCGTCACCCGCTCCTCGTCGGTGAGGGGCACCTCCCCCGCGGCGTCGGCGGTGAGCGCGAGGGCCGCCGTTTTGCAGGCGATGAACCGCTCGCGCTCCTCCAGGGGCAGACCCAGCAGGGTCAGCAGCGCCTGTGCCGGGAAGGGGTCGGCGACGTCCGCGACGAACTCGCAGCCACCGCGGGCCTTGACGCCCTCGATGAGGTCGACGGCCTGGGCCCGCAGCGAATCCTCCAGCGGCCGGATGCGGCGCGGGCTGAAGAACGGCTGCAGGATGCGGCGGTAGCGGGTCTGCTCGGGCGGGTCATAGCCCAGCGGGACGAGCGGGAAGCCGCTCTCCACACCGTCGAACACCATCTTGGCCGAGAACCGGTTCGGCTCCCTGAGCATCTCCTTGACGCCGGCGAGGCCGGTCACCGCGAGGCCGTCCGCCATGGGCGCGACCTCTCCCTTCTCGGCGAGGATCCGCCAGGCGTCGTCACGCCGCTCGGCCACCGGGAGGTCCTTCACCCGGCATACGGTGCCGGGGTCGACGCTGGTCATGGTCACTGATTCCTTTCGGGTACGCACCTGTGGTCTGCTCGCTCACACACTGATCGGCATCCGGGCCGCCCCGCGCAGGCTGAGCAGGCCGTTCCACTCGACCTCGCCGTTCAGGGCCAGGCCGGGGAAGCGCTCCACCAGGCCGCCGATCGCCACCCGGCCCTCGATGCGGGCCAGCGCAGCGCCGAGGCAGTGGTGGATGCCGGCGCCGAGGGAGAGCTGTTTGCGGGCGTTCTCGCGGTCCAGGCGCAGCTCCTCCGCGTCAGCTCCGAAGAACTCCTCGTCGCGGTTGGCGCCGGCCAGGTTGGCGAGGATGAACGAGCCCGGCGGGATCTCGAACCCGCCGACGTGGTACGGCTCCAGGTTGATCCGGCGGCTGTTGTGCACCGGGGCGTCGTACCGCAGCATCTCCTCGACGGCGTTCTCGATCAGCTCCGGCTTGGCGCGCAGCAGTTCGAGCTGATCGGGGTTGCGCAGCAGGGCCAGCGTGCCGCCGGAGATGAGGTTCACGGTGGTCTCGTGGCCCGCGACGTAGAGCATGGTGACCTGGGCGACGAGTTCGTCGTGGCTGAGCACGTCACCGTCGTCCTCGACCGCGATGAGCTGGCTGAGCAGGTCGTCGCCGGGGTTGTCGCGCTTCCAGGCGACGGCCTCGCCGACCAGGTCGAACAGCTCGGCGTCGGCCGACTCGACGGCCCTCATGATCTCGGGGTCCGTGGTCGGTTCGACGGAGCGCATCAATACGTTGGTGAGGTACCGCATGCGCTTCGTGTCGGTGGGCGGCATCCCGAGCATCCGGGATATCACGGTGAACGGCAGCGGGAACGCGAGCGCTTCGACCAGGTCACCGCCGCCGGCCGCGGCGATGCCGTCGAGCGCCTCGTCGACCAGGGCCTTGATCTGCGGCTCCATGGCGTAGATGGCGCGCGGCGTGAACGCCTTGGAGACCAGCTTGCGCAGCCGGGTGTGGTCCGGCGCGTCCCGGTCGAGCAGAGCGAGGCCCTTCAGGCGCGGCTCGTCCGTGACGCCCGCGTTCGTGTACGCGTCGCGGAAGGGGCCGGGGGCGACGTGGCGCTGCTCGACGGAGAGACCGGAGCGCAGCAGCGCGTCCACGTCCGCGTAGCGCGACAGCATCCAGAAGCCGCCGGGGTGTTCGTGCACCGGGACCTCTCGGCGCAGCTCCGCGTAGTGCGGGTAGGGGTCGGCCATGAATTCCGGCGTGAACGGATTGAAGATCAGGGGCTCGCGGTGCGGCACCGTGCTCATGGTGAACTCCTCTGCCGAGCGCGCAGGCGTCAGCATGTGTGTAGCGGTGGAAAAAGGGTTGTGCTGGTCGAGAGGTCCAGCGCGCGGGGGGAGGTGGTCCCGTTCGGCGCGGTGACACCGGTGGTGCCCTCCGGGACGGTTACTGATCGTAGCTTTCCTTCCTCCGTCTCTCTAGATCTTTTGTGCCGGTCGCAGGGCCCGCAGCCGGGCCGTGACGTGGGCGGCGGCGCCGTCCATGAGGTGGTCGGCGACGGCCTCGACGGTGCGGGCCCGCCACGGCTGCAGGCTGGTCCCCGCGACCGCCTGGTTGAAGGCGCCCATCGCCGGTCCGCAGTGCACCAGGTAGTCCACGGTGGCCTGCCGGTCGCCCGTCACCGCGAGGCGCAGGCCGCGCCGGAAGTAGGCGCGGAACACTTCGGCCAGTTCCGCCTTGGGGTCGGGGCCCGCCGCCGTCGCCCCCGGGTCCTCGCCGCCCAGGTAGCGGTCGAAGACCTGCTTCCTTGTGGGGGCGTCGAGTTCGGCGAGGGAGGCGTGGCGGCGCCACAGGTCGTGCAGCCTGGACGCCCTGGCCGGGAAGAACTGGCCGCGCTTCAAGTAGCGTGCCTGGACGCCGTGTTCGAACAGCTCGCTCCAGGGCGCGGTGTCCACGTCGTACTCCTGGGCCTCCTGCAGCAGGTCCTTGACGGCGGCGCTGGTGGCCGCCTCCACCGAGCACTGGTTGATGGAGCCGGTCAGCACGAAGTCGGCGCCCATCAGGAAGGCTGCGGCGGCCGCCTCCGGGGTGCCGATGCCGCCCGCGCATCCCACGTGCACCCGGTGGCCCGGCAGGGCCGCCTCGTCCCGGAGCCGCAGAACCGCCGGGAGCAGGGAGAGCGGGTTCGCCGTGCCGGCGAGCCAGCCGCCGTCCGCCTCGACGCACAGGTCGTCCGCCATGGGGCGCCGGGCCGCAGTGGCGGCCTCCCGCCGCGTCACCGATCCCTTGGCGAGCAGCGTCGCGACGTGCTGGTGCGGCGGCGGCGCGAGGAAGGCCGCGGCGAGGTCGGTCCTGGACACCTTCGCGAGGATCCGGCCGCCCTTGAGCCGGTAGCGGACCAGCTCCTCGGTGACGAAGGGGTAGCCGGACGCCTCGACCAGGCCGACACCGTGCCGCAGCAGCGCGTCGACGAGCGGGGCCTCCCGCTCCGGTGCCCGGTGGGGATAGAGCAGGTTCACGCCGTGGCCGTGCGGGCCGAGGTCCTCGGCCAGCCCGTGCAACTGCCGCTCCACCTCGTCGTCCTGGAGCCCGCCGATGCCGAGAAAGCCGAGCAGGCCCGCCTTCGACGCCGCGCGCACCAGCTCCCGCCCGGACACCCCGCCGTACATCGACCCCACGACGTAGGAGCGCCGCAGCCCGTACCGTTCGCGGAAGCCGTGGGCGCCGAGCGATCCGGCGTCGATCCCCGCCGGCTCGCCCTCGTCGGCGGGCGTCCCGGTCGCGGCCGGCGTCTGCGCCGTCGGCCGGTCGTCCCGCGGGGTCAGCGGTTCCGCGGCGTCCCTGATGCGCGTCACCAGCTTCGTCAGGACCCTGCCCGGCCCCAGCTCCGTGAACTCGAAGTCCCCGTACGCCATCAAGGTGCGCACCGTGTCGGTCCACCGGACCGACGAGGCGATCTGCGACACCAGGCGCTCCCTGACCGTGTCGGCCGTGTACGGCCGGGCATCGACGTTGGCGAGGACGGGGATCTTCGGCGGGTGCAGGGTGACCCCGTCGAGGAACCGGCCGAACTCCTCCGCCGCCGGGCGCATGTACCGCGAGTGCAGCGGGGCGCTGACGTGCAGCCGGACCGTGCGGGCACCGACGGCCTCGAAGGCGGGGCAGGCCGTGTCGATCAGCTCGTCGGGCCCGGAGACGACGAACTGGTCCATGGCGTTGTAGTTGGCCAGGTCGAGGCCGCCGAGGTCCGATTCCGCGAGGACGCGCGTGACGGTCGCCTCGTCGACGCCGACGACCGCGGCCATCGCCCCGCCTCCCGCGGCGGCCATGAGCTCACCGCGCCGCCGCACCAGGCGAAGTCCGGTCGCGAAGTCGAAGACCCCCGCGGCGAACAGCGCCACGTATTCGCCGAGGCTGTGCCCGATCACGTGGTCCGGCGGTACCGGGTCGTCGGCGAGCCGCTCCAGATAGGACAGTGCGCCGACGACATAGAGGGCGGGCTGGGTGAACTCGGTGCGGCCGAGCCGTCGGTGCGGGTCACTGACGCACAGTTCCTCGATCGAGTAGCCGAGCACGTCGTCGGCGATCGCTGTCTGTTCGGGGAATCGAGCGAACAACTCCTTGCCCATGCCGCGGCGTTGAGATCCCTGGCCCGGGAATCCGTAGACCTTCATTCCCTGCACCTTCCGTGGTGTCGTCGGGGCGGCGTGCGTGCGGACCTCGGCCAGCAGGTCGGTGTCCTTGGCGAACTGGCTGAGCAGCGGCAGGGATCGGGCGCCCGTACCCGCCGGGAGCAGGGCGCGGACGAAGTTGTGGAGGCTGCCCGACGGACCGAGGTCCAGATAGAGGAAGTCCCCGCGGCTCCGCAGGCCGGCCATGGCGCGCTCGAAGTCGATCGTGCGCCGCGCGGCGTGCCAGAAGTGCTCCGGGGTGACGTCCTGCACAATTTCCCCGGTCGCGCAGGAGACCCAGGGGACGCGCGGCCGTGCGAGCACCACGCCCTCGAAGCTGTCGCGGCACGCCCCGACGACCGGGTCGAGGAGCCGGGAGTGGAAGGCGTACTCGACGGGCAGCCGCAGGTGCAGCACGTCGGCCGCTCGCAAGGCCGCCTCGGCGGCGGCCAGTTCTGCCTCCCCGCCCGCGACCACGAAGTTGCCCGGGTAGTTGCGGGCCGCGACCTCGCAGGCGCCCAGCTCGGGCACCGTCTCCATGACCTCGGGCCCGGCCAGCACGGCGAGCATGCCGCCGCGGGGGCTGCCGGCCATGATGCCGGCCTGCCGGACGAGCACGCGCAGGCAGTCGTCCGCGGACAGGCTGCCCGCGACGACGGCCGCCGCGTACTCGCCGAGGCTGGAGCCGAGCACGTAGTCGGGCTCGATGCCCTCGGCGCGCAGGGCCTCCGTGAGGGCCAGCTCGATCATGACGATGGCGGGGTGGGTGATCCTGGTGTCGTCGAGCGGGTGGTTCCTGGGCTTGGCGGGGTCGAAGACGCGGTCGACGACCGACTCGCCCAGGTGCCCACGGACCACGACGTCCAGGCGCAGCAGCGTGGTGCGGAAGACCTCGTTGGCGTCGAAGAGCTCCTTGCCCATGCCGTAGTACTGGGAGCCCTGGCCGGAGAACATGAACACCACGGGAAGCCGTGGCTCCGCGCTCTTGGGCGGCTCGCTCGCCAGTCGCTCGTTCATCGGTAGCTCTCCCAGAACAGGCCGCCGGCCGGGGCCGCGGGCTCGGCGGTGCCTCTGATGACGGTCCTCCGGTTCAATTCGGGTTCGGGCAGCGGTCGCCTGGTCGGAAGCGGGGCCCCGGGCGCGGGGGCGAGCAGCAGGTGCGCGTTGGTCCCGCCGTCGGCGAAGCAGTTGAGCGCGGCGACTCCCGCGTCCTGGGGCCAGGGGCGGGACGCCCGGGGGAAGTACAGCGCGGAGGCGGCCACGTCGAAGTGGTCGAGCGGCTCCTGCCCGGAGCGGAACGGCACCTGCTCCCGGTGGTGCAGCATCAGCACCACCTTGATGAACGCCGCGATCCCCTCGGCCGTCAGCGGGTGGCCGATGTTCGGCTTGACCGAGCCGAGTGCCACGGGGCGCGTGGAACCGGCCCGGTAGACCGCCTGCACCGCCTTGAGTTCGAGCAGATCGGTGACGGTCGTGCCGGATCCGTTGGCCTCCACCCAGCCGACGTCCTCGGTCCCCACGCCGCTCTGCGCGAGCGCCGTGGCCATGACCTCCTTCTGCGCCTGGAGGTTGGGGGTGGCCGGGCCCGCGGTCCTGCCGTCGTTGTTGATCGCGATGCCCTTGAGGACCGCGAGCACCCGGTCCCCGTCGGCCTGCGCCCGTGCCAGCGGCTTGAGCACGACGACGCCGACGCCCTCACCGAGGATCAGCCCGGCCGCCCTGCGGTCGAAGAGGTGGAACTCCTTGCCCGGGTTGAGCAGTCCGCGTCGGCCGAACAGGTCGTACGGCTTGTCGTCGGCGAGCAGGCTGACGCCCGCGACAACGGCCGACTCGATGTCGCCCGCGCGCAGCGCCCGCGCGGCCATGTCCATCGCCACCAGGGCCGATGAGCAGGCGGTGTCGACGACCAGGCTCGGGCCGCGGAAGTCGAAGAACTGCGAGATGTTCGCGGCCAGGTAGTTCTGACCGGTGATCACCACGGGGTTCTGCGCCCGCGCCAGTCGCGCCTCGTCCGGCATGTGCGCCGCACGCCCTCCGACGTAGACGCCGACCCGGCGGCCCTTCAGCTCCGCCGGGCGGTAACCGGCGTGGTGCACCGCCCTGTTCACCTCTTCGAGGAGCAGCAGCGCCTGCGGATCCATCGCGGCGACGTCGCCCTCCGACAGCAGGAAGGCCTCCGGGTCGAAGCGGAGTACGTCGGGCAGCAGCCCCGCGTGGTGGTCCACCGGCTTGCCGAAGCGCTCCCGCGGTACGGGACGCAGCGCCGAACGCCCCTGGCGCAGCAGCTCCCAGTAGGCGTCGCCGGACGGGGCGTCGGGGAACCTGCAGGACAGGCCGACCACCGCTATGTCCGCCCCGGTGGACGCCGGTCGCGCGACGGCCGGGTCGGCCGCTTCGAGGACGACGGCTCGGGCGGCCGGTGCCTCGGGGGCCTGCGGTGCCGGGGCGTCGGACGGGGCGGGGCCGAAGGCGGCGAGCAGGTCGTCCGGGTGCTCGTCGGCGAGGTAGGCGGCGAACTCGTCCGCGGTCGGGTGCTCGAACAGCGCGGACGGGTCGAGGGACACGTCGAGCTGCTTGCCGAGGGTCTGGACGAGCTGGGTGACCAGGATGGAGTCGATGCCGTAGTCGTGCACCGGCACGTTCCCGGCGAGCCGCGCCCGGTCGAAGCGCAGCTCCAGCGCGAGCCGGTCCAGGAGCCAGGAGGCCGCCGCGCCGGCCGCCTCCTTGAGCACTGCGGGGGTCCCGGAGGGCGAGGCGTCGTCCGCCACCGCGGCGTGCCCGGAGGCTGCGGCCGCAGCGGTGACGGGGTCCGGAGTGACAGGTTCCGGAGTCAGGCGGCGATCGGTCAACCGCTCCGGGCGCCAGTCGGCCTCCGGCCGCACCACGGCGGGCACGACCACCCGCGCGCCGCTCGCCAACGCCCGGTCGAGCAGGCGCAGTCCCTGTTCGTCCGTGAGCGTCGCGAGACCGGACGACTGGTACGCGGCGCTGCGCGCCGGGCCCATGCCGGTGTCCTGCCAGCTCGGCCACGCCACGCTGACCAGCGGAAGCCCGTACGGGCGGGCCTCGGCGACCGTGTCCAGGTAGGCGTTGGCCATGGCGTAGTCGCTCTGCCCGACGGCGAGCGCGGGTACGGCCGCGGCGACGGAGGAGTACATGACGAACAGGCTCAGCGGTTCGCCGCGGAGGCACTCCACGAGCGTGTCGAGGCCGAAGACCTTGGGGCCGATCACGCGTTCGACGCCGCTCCACGGCTTGCGCACGAAGGCGGGGTTGTCGGTGTCCACCGCTCCGGCGCTGTGGATCACTCCGCCGATCGGGCCGAGCCGGCGCCGGACGTCCGCCACCGCCGCGGCAGTGGCCTCCTTGTCGTCCAGCGGCACGGCGAGGACCTCGATCTCCACGCCCCGGTCGGCCAGTTCGGCCAGCGGGCGCAGCTTGCGGCCCAGCGCGTCGTCCGCCGCGATGTGCGCGACCCAGCGCTCTGGGGACGGCAGCGCCTCGCGGCCCGTGAGGACCAGCTTGCGGACGCCGTACCGCTCGACGAAGTGCCGGGCGGTCAGCAGGCCGAGCCCGCGCGTGCCCCCGGTCACCCACAGCACATGCCCGTCGGGGAAGCGCGCCGCGTGCTCCGGTGCGCCGGGCAGCTCGCGCAGCACCGCGCGGTGCCGCACGCCGTCGCGGTAGGCGATCTCGCCGGGCTGCGCCTCACCGCCGATCTCGTCGGCGACTCGGCGGCACAGCGCGTCGTCCGTGCACACGCCCACGGCGACGTGACGTGAGGTCACGTGGCGGTACTCGCTCTGCAGCATGCGGTAGAGCCCGGTGCGGGCCGCGCCGCCGTGGACCGCCGCCCCCGTGTCGCGGGAGACCAGCAGGGCGACCAGTCCACCCCTGCTCCGGTCGACCGTGTGCTGCAGCCAGGCCAGCCAGGTGCGCAGCGCGGAACGGTCCATGGCCGCACCGGATCCGCCGGACCCGTCGGGCTCTGCGCAGCCCGCCAGATCGATCACCCCGTCGAATCGGTCCCAGCGGGTGCCGGGGTCGGTGAGGTCGGCGGCGAGGCGCTCGGGGGTGAGCACCTCCGCCGCGGGCAGGGTGGCGGCCAGGCGGCCGGCGAGCGCCTCGGTGCCCGGCGCGGCGAGGACGGCAATCGGCCCGACCCGGCCGGCGCGTGCCGGCAGTTGGGCAGGCACCCAATGGGTGGCCAGCAGCACCCCTTCCTCGGCGGAGGCGGGGAAGGCGGCGGAGGCAGGGGAGGCAGGGGAGACATCGGCGGGCGAGGCAGCAAAGGCACCGGAGGGCAGGGGTTCGGAAGCCAAGTCCTGCTCCAGCTTCGCCAGTTCGGCGTCCGCCGCCGCCAGCCAGACCCGCTCGCCCCCGAAGGGGTAACCGGGCAGCGGCACCCGCCGGGGCGGCACTCCCCCGTGCAGGACGGACCAGTCGACCGGCCGGCCCGACGTCCAGGCGACCGCGCAGACGGCGGGATCGGTCGACGGGGCGCCGGCCGGAGCGGGCCTGCGCGGGTCGACCACTCCGGTCCAGCTGCCGACGGGCACCTCGCCCACAGCGAACTCGTCGAGGCGCGCGGCCAGTTCGGCCAGGGTGTCGAAGCGGACGGCAAGGCGGTGCGCCATGGCCTCGCGCCCCGACTGGAGCGTCCACGCGACGTCCAGCGGGGTCGCTCCGGCACCCTCGGCGCGCAGATGCGCGGCGAGCCTGCGCGCCTGCTCCACGAGCCGGTCGCCCCCGCGGGCGGAGAGCACGGCGAGTTGGGTCTCCGCCGGGGTGGTCGACGTCCGCTGTGCCTCGGGGAACTCCTGCAGGATGACGTGCGCGTTGGTCCCGCCCGCCCCGAAGGAGCTCACGCCCGCGGTCCTCGGCCGCTCGGTCCCGTCGGCCAGCACGCGGCGCGGCCACGGCGCCAGTTCGCGCTGGACCTCGAACGGGGTCGCCGCGAAGTCGACGTTCGGGTTGAGGTCGTCCGCGTGCAGCGAGGGGGCCAGCTCGCCGTGGCGCATCTGCAGCAGCACCTTGGTGACGGCAGCGATGCCGGCCGCCGACTCGGCGTGTCCGATGCCGGACTTGACCGAGCCGATCGGCAGCCGCTCCGGCATGTCGTCCTGGAAGGCCCGGAGCATGCCGTTGATCTCCACCGGGTCACCGAGCGCGGTGCCGGTGCCGTGCGCCTCCACGTAGTCCAGGTCCGCGGGGCGCATCCCCGCCCGGTCGAGCGCGGCCCGCACCAGGTCGCCCTGTGCCTTGGGGTTGGGGACGTTGAAGCCGCGACCCGTTCCGCCGTGGTTGACGGCGGACGCCTTGACCACCGCGAGGATGCGGTCGCCGTCGGCCACCGCGGCGTCGAGGCGCTTGAGGAGCACCGCGCCCGAGCCCTCGGCGGGGACGTATCCCGTGCCGCCGGTGCCGAAACTGCGGCAGCGGCCATCCTCGGCGAGGAAGCCACGCCAGGCCAGCTGCAGATACTTCGCCGGGTGGCTGGAGATGTTGACGCCGCCCGCGACCGCGACCTCGCAGTCACCGGAGCGGATGGCCTGGCAGGCCTGGTGGATGGTGACCAGGGCGGAGGAGCACATCGTGTCCACGGCGACGCTGGGCCCCGAGAAGTCGAAGAAGTACGACACCCGGTTGGCGACCGAGGCGAACGACGAGTGCGGGGGCAGCCCTTCGCCGCGCAGCGCGTCCTGGACCCCGTACAGCTGGTACTGGCCGTACATCATGCCGACGAACACACCGGTGCGGGAGGCCCGCAGCTGGTCGCGGGTGTAGCCGGCGTCCTCCATGAGGTGCCACACCGTCTCCAGGAACACCCGCTCCTGGGGGTCGGTGAGTTCGGCCTCGATCTGTGACATGCGGAAGAACAGCGGATCGAAGCGGTCGGCGCCCCGGACGAAGCCGCCCCACTTGCCGTACGTCTTGCCGGGGACCGACTTGTCCGGGTCGTAGAACCGGTCGTGGTTCCAGCGGTCGGCCGGTATCTCCTCGATGCTGTCGCGTCCCGCGCGCAGGTTGCGCCAGAACTCGTCCACGTCGTCGGCCTGCGGGTAGCGCCCCGCGACACCGATGATCGCGATGTCGTCGCCCGAGTCGGCGGCCGGGACGGTTCCCGGGGCCGCCGCCGTGTCGCTCACGGTGGCGGGGGCGAGGTCCTTGAGCCGCGTGGGCCCGGAGGTCCGGGCGGCGGGCGCGGTGAACGCCTCGGGGTGCGAGGCGGCCAGATGGTCCGCCAGTTCGCCGACGGTCACATACTCGAAGAGCAAGGTCTTCGAGAGCGGGCCGCAGTGCTCTTCCAGGCGCCGGGTCACGCTCAGCGTGATCAGGGAGTCCACACCGTAGTGGTCGAGGGGCTCCGTGACGGCGATCTCCGCCTCCGGGAGCTTCAGTTCCTCCGCCATGATCTGGAGCACCAGGCGCTCGGCGCGGGCGTACGTGTCCTCGCCCGCCTGCTGCGACGCGGCGGCGTGGACCGCGGGTGCGGCCTTCGCCGGGGCCTGGCCCGGTGTGCCGTTCAGCTCGGCCAGCACCCGCGCCGGGTCGCCGGGCGCCAGCAGCAGACGCGGCGCCGTGCCCGCCAGGGCGCGGTCGAGCGCGTCGAGGGCCGGTCCGGTGCGCAGCGGGCGCATGCCCAGCTCCCTGGCCATGTACTGGGTGCCGGCCGCGTCGGCCCGCATGCCGCCGTCGGCCCAGACAGGCCAGGCGGCGGCGAGGGTGCGGCCGCGCCGCGCGCCCTCATGACGCTGCCGCTCGCGCTGCTCGGCGAAGTGGTCGAGGAAGGCGTTGGCGTAGGCGTAGTCGGTCTGTCCGACATTCCCGAACGCGGCCGCCCCGGAGGAGAACGCCACGAAGTAGTCGAGGGGCTCGTGCCGTGTCGCCTCGTCGAGGAGCACCGTGCCGTGCACCTTGGCGGCGAGGACGGCCTCCGTGTCCGCCCGGTCCCTGCCGAGCAGCAGGCCGTCCCTGAGGACCCCGGCCGCGTGCAGCACGCCGCTCACCGAGCCGTGCAGGCGGCGGGCCTCGTCGATCAGGCTCCGCACCCCCGCGGCGTCGGCGACGTCGGCCCGCACCACGTGCGCGCCGACGGCCGCGATCCTCGCCAGGGCCTCGGAGCCGGGAGCGGTCCGGGAGGCGAGGACGATCCCGCCCGCGGTCTGCCCGGCGGCGCGGCGCGCGGCGGCGATGTGTTCGGCCACGAGCAGCCCGAGCGCACCGGTGCCGCCGGTGATCACATGCGCTCCCGGCCCGGTGAACAGCGGGGACCCGGCGGCCCCCAGGCCCACCTGGCGCCAGGCGCGCCGGTGCCGACCCGCCGCGTCGACGCGCACCTCCGCTTCGCCCGCGGCGCCGAGCTCGGCGAGCACCGCGTCGGCGAGGGAGCGGCCGTCCGCGACGGCCAGTACGCCGAAGTCGACCGTGGGCAGCTCCCTGCGCACCGAGCGCGCGAAGGCGCCCATCGCCGGGTGCGCCGGTGAGACGGCCGGGTCGCGGTGGACGTACAGGTAGCGCAGCGCGCCGCGGCGCTCCCGCTGCCATGCCTGGAGGAACGCCGTCGCCGCGTGGAAGCCGTGCTCCACCGCGCTGCCGGGCCCGGCGTCGGGCCCGGCCAGGTGCACCACGTGGACGGGGCCCGCGACCCGGGCGGCGGCGAGCGCCTCGTCGACGCCGAAGCCGGTGCCCAGGGCGACGCGCAGGGCGTCGGCGCCCGTGTCCGTCAGGGCGGTGAGCAGCGCGTGTCCCTCGGTGCCCGCGTCCAGCAGCAGCACGGTGGCGTCCGTCTCGCGCGGGACCCGCGGACCGGGCTCCCAGGCCGGTTCGTACGCGGAAACCGTGTCGGTCACCGACGCCGCGGCCGGGGCCGTGGTCCGCGCCATGCCCTGCGCGGGGACCTCCCGCAGGGTGAACGTGTCGATCGTGGCGAGGACTTCGCCGCTCCCGTCCACAAGCGCGATGTCGAAGGCGAGCGTTCCGGGTGCGGCGGGGTGGGCCGAGGGGGTGGCGTGGGCGTGGACCCGCTCCGGCAGTGTGGCGTACAGCCGGACGGCGCCCAGCGAGAACGGCAGGTAAGGGAGCGGCCGTGCGGGGTCGTCCGCGCCGGGCGCGAGCCTGCTCGCCGTCTGCAGGGCGGCGTCGAACAGCGACGGGTGGAAGACGTAGTCGTCCGCGTCCGCGCGGCGCGGTTCGGGAAGCCGCAGCGACGCCAGTGCCTCGCGCTCGCCCAGGGCGATGTGCTCGATCACCTGGAAGCTCGGGCCGTAGTCGAAGCCGAACCGGGAGTACAGCGCGTAGCACTCGGCGCCGTCGAGGACGCGCGGGGAGCGCGAGCGCGCCGCCGCCAGGTCGACGGGGGCGGGGCGCTCGCCCGCGGTGCTGAGCAGCAGGGTGCCCTGGGCGTGCGCGGGGGGTCCGTCGCCCGCGGTGCGTATCTCGAAGGACGGTCCTGTGCGGTCGCCGGTGACCTCGACCGTGAGGCGGTGCTCGCCGCCGTCGGCGGGGAGGCGGACCGGGCTCGCCCAGACGAGGCCGTCGACCCCGCGGACGGGTGCCCCGAACGCCGACTCCCCCGCCAGGCGGGCCATTTCGAGGTAGGCGACACCCGCGAGGACGAGGTCACCGCCGACGACGTGGTCGCGCAGGAAGAACTCCCGGCCCGTGAGCGTCTTCGTGTACGCCGTGCCTCCGGACGCGGAGCCCGTGGCGTCGCGCGCGTCGAGCAGGGTCGGGTGCAGCCGGGCGGCGCGCTGCGGCTGTGCCGCCGCGTGGGCGGTTTCCGGGGTGGTGAACCAGTGCCTGGTGCGGGCGAACGGATACGTCGGCAGATGGACGCGGCGTCGCCGCGTTCCCTGGTGCAGGGCCGCCCAGTCGACCTCGGCTCCGGCGAGCCACGCGTCGGCGAGGGCGGTCAGGTCGCCGGTCGCGGTGACCGGGGCCGGCCGCCGCTCGGCCTGTCCGCCGCGCACCGCGGACGGCCGCCCCGCGAGGTGCGCGGCCAGTTCGGCGCGGAGCGCGGCCGTTCCTCGCGCCACCACGGCGAGCCGGTGCGTCATCGCGTCGCGGCCCGTCTGCAGGGTGTACGCGAGGTCGCCCGCGGGCACGTCCTGGTCCGCCAGGTGGTCGACGAGTCGCTCGGCGGTGTGCCGCAATGCCTCGGGGGTGCGGGCGGAGAGCACGTACAACTGCTCGACGGCCGCGGTGTCCTTGGCGCCGGTGTCCGGCATGTGGGGTTCCTCCAGGACGATGTGCGCGTTGGCCCCGCCGAAGCCGAAGGAGCTGACTCCGGCGCGGCGCGGCAGGCCGTTCCCCGCGCTGTCGCGGGGCTTCGGCCAGGGCCGTGCCGTGGTGGCGATCTCGAACGGGCCCCCGTCGAGTTCCAGATAGGGGTTCTGCTCCCGCAGGTGCAGTCCGGCGGGGATGGTGCCGTGCCGCAGCGCGAGGACGGCCTTGAACAGGCCCGCGATGCCGGCGGCGGCCTCCAGGTGACCGATGTTGGTCTTCACGGAACCGATCACGCAGCCGGGCGCCGCGGTCGTGTCTCGCTCCGCGTGCAGCCTGCGGAAGGCGGTGCTCAGGCCCTGGGTCTCGATCGGGTCGCCGAGGGCGGTGCCGGTGCCGTGCGTCTCGATGTAGCCGACGGTCTCCGGCGCCACGTCGGCGGCGCGGTAGGCCTCGACGAGCAGATCGGCCTGGGCGTCCGGACTGGGGGCGGTGAGCGAGGTGGTGCGGCCGCCGTGGTTGGCGGCGACCGCCTTGATCACCGCGTGGACGGCGTCGCCGTCCAGGTCCGCGCGGTCGTCCGGCTTGAGCAGCACCACGCCGACGCCCTCGCCGCGCACGTAACCGTCGGCCCGGCTGTCGAAGGTCTTGCAGCGGCCGTCGGAACTCAGCATCTCGCCCTGGTCGAGCACGTCGTACACCCGCGGTGAGAGGATCAGGTTGACCCCGCCCGCGATGGCCAGGTCGCAGGTGCCGGCACGGAGTGCGGTGACGGCCTGGTGGACGGCGGTCAGCGAGCCGGAGCAGGCCGTGTCCACGGCCATGCTGGGACCGCGCAGGTCGAGGAGGTACGACACCCGGTTCGGGATGACGGACAGGGCGCCGCCGGTCGCGGTGTGGGCCTGCGGGGCGACCCCGGCGTCGCGCTGCGCCTGGAGGTAGTCGGCGCCCGCGACGCCGATGAACACGCCGACCCGCTTGCCCGCGAGGTCGGAGGGACGGTAGCCGGCGTCCTCGACGGCCGACCACACCGCTTCGAGCAGCAGCCGCTGCTGGGGGTCCATCAGCTCCGCCTCGCGCGGGGAGATCCCGAAGAAGGCGGCGTCGAAGCGGTCCACGTCCGGCAGGAAGCCGCCCCAGCGCTTGCGGCCACCCGCCTCGCGCGGGCCCCAGCGGTCCTCGGGCACCTCGGTCACCAGGTCGTCCCCGGCGCTCAAGTGGTGCCAGAACTCCTTGAGGTCGGCCGAGCCCGGCAGCCGCCCCGCCATGCCGATGACCGCGACGTCACCGCCGCGCGGGCGCTCGACCGATGCCTCGGCCCCGGCCTCGGCCGGCCGCGCCTCGACGGCGGGAGCGACCGCGGCCACGGCGGACGCGAACCGCTTGGCCAGCTCGCCGGGATACTCCTGCCACAGGTGCTCGGCGAGCGCGGCCAGCGTGCCCCGGCGGTAGAACAGCGTCGGCTGGACCTCGATACCGTACGTCCTGCGCAGTTCGGCGCTGAGCGCGGTGAAGCTCACCGAGTTCATGCCCACCTCGCCGAGCGGGGTGTGCGGGCCGATCTCCTCGGGGCGCACCCCGGCCAGCCGCCCCACCGCCTCGGCCAGTTCGGCCGTCAGGGCCTGGACGCGCCCTTCCGCGCCGCCGCCGGCCGCGGCGGGCTCCGGACGCCCGGCGCCGCGGACGCCGAAGCGGGACCGCAGCTCGGCCAGGGGAAGGGCGGCCAGCGTGGTCCGGTCGACCTTTTCGTTGAGCGTGTGCGGGAAGCCGGTCACGCGGACCAGCACATCCGGGACCATGTGGGCCGGCAGCCAGGCCGCCAGCTGCTCCCTGGTCGGCTCGGCGGTCCCGTCGGAAAGGACGTAGCAGGCGAGCAGCGAGCGGTCGCCGCCGCCCTGGCCGCGGGCCACCACGACCGCCTCGCGCACGCCGTCGACGCGCCGCAGGGTCGACTCGATCTCCTCCAGCTCCACCCGGAAGCCGCGCACCTTCACCTGGGAGTCGATCCGGCCCAGGTAGTCGATGCGCCCGTCGGCCCGCCGACGCACGAGGTCACCCGTGCGGTACATCCGCGCCTCGGTCCCGGCCGCGAACGGATCGGGCAGGAAGCGCTCGGCGGTCAGTTCGGGGCGGCCCAGGTAGCCGTCGGCCACGCCGTCGCCGCCGATGTAGAGCTCGCCGGGCACGCCGATCGGGACCGGCCTGCGGGAGCCGTCCAGGACGTACAGCGAGGTGTTGTCGATCGGGGCGCCGATGGTGACGCGCTCGCCGCTGCGGAGCCGGCTCACCGCCGACCAGATGGTGGTCTCGGTGGGGCCGTAGAGGTTCCACACCGCCCTGTTGCCTGCCAGCAGCGCCTCGGCGGTGTCGCCGGGCAGTGCCTCACCGCCGCACAGCACGGTGAGTTCGGGGTCGCCCTGCCAGCCGGCGGCCAACAGCATGCTCCAGGTCGCCGGGGTGGCCTGCATGACCGTGGCCGAGCCGCGCTCGACGGCCTCGCGCAGCCGCAGTCCGTCCTGGGCGACCTCGGTGGGCAGGACGTCCACCGTGCCGCCGGTGATCAGCGGCAGATAGAGCTCCAGGCCGGAGATGTCGAAGCACACGGTGGTCAGGGCCAACAGTGTGTCCGCCGGGCCGAATCCGGGCTCGTGCGCCATCGACCAGCAGAAGTTGGTCAGCGCGCGGTGCGGGACGCGGACACCCTTGGGGCGGCCGGTCGATCCCGAGGTGTAGATGACGTACGCGGCGTCCGAGGGCCCGGCCGGTCCCGGCGAGGGCAGCGCGGGCGGCTCCTGGCCCCCGTCGATCAGGAGCCGGGGCGCCGAGCCGCCCCAGGCCGCCCCGACCGAGGAATGCGTGAGCATCAGGTGGAGTCCCGCGTCCCCCGCCATGTAGGCGAGGCGCTCCTGCGGGTACGCCGGGTCGAACGGCACGTACGTACCGCCCGCGGCCTGCACGGCGAGCAGCGCCACCGGCAGGTCGGCGTCGCGCGGGAGCAGCACGCCCACGGTGCGGCCGCGGCCGACGCCCGCGGCGGTGAGGCGGGCGGCCAGGGCCGTCACGCGCTGCCCGAGAGCGCGGTAGGTCAGCTCCGTTCCGCCGTGGCGGACGGCGACCGCCTCCGGCCTCGCCTGGATCTGACGGCGTACCAGCTCCCAGACGAGGGTGTCGGACGGGTAGTCGACGGTGGCGGGCGGCGCGAGGTGCGCGCGCTCGTCGGCGGTCAGCAGGTCGAGGTCGCCGACCGCGCGGCCGGGCGCGGCGACCGCGGCCGACAGGAGGGTGACGAAGTGGTCACCGAACCGCTCCACCGTGGCGGCGTCGAACAGGTCCGGGTTGTACTTGAGCGTGTACCGGCAGCCTTCGGGCTGGTCGACCAGGTCGAGGGTGAGGTCGAACTCGCCCTCCTGGTGCACCCCTTCGACCCTGCCGCGCACCACGCCGTCCTCCGGCATGTCGCGCGCCCAGTTGTGGAAGTAGAAGGCCGCGTTGAACAGCGCGTCGGCGGCGGCGCCGGGGTTCTCTCCGCGCACCTCGTCGGCGAGCGTGATCAGCGGGTACGCGCTGTGTTCGAGTGCGCCGAGGACCATCTGGTGGATCCGGCGGACCAGATCGCGGAAGGCCTCCGTGCCGTCGACCTTCTCGGCCAGGACCACCATGTTCATGAAGTAGCCGAGCACGTCGTCATAGCCGTTGGCCGGGCGGCCGGCCGTCGGCGTGCCGACGGCGATGTCCTCCTGGTCGCTGTAGCGGTGGAGCAGCGCGAAGTAAGTCGCGAGCATGACACTGGACAGCGAGGTGCGGGCCGCCGCGGCGAGCGCGCGGGCCTGCTCGGTGACGTCGGCGGGGACGCGGCCGCCGACGCTCGCGCCACGGAAGGTGGGCACGGGCGGGCGCGGCCGGTCCAGCGGCAGAGGCACGGCGGTGCGGCGGTCCCGCAGCCGGTCGAGCCAGTAGGAGCGCAGGCGCTCCGCCCGTGGGCCCGCGAGGAGTTCGCGCTGCTGGGCGCAGAAGTCGGCGAAGGTGCGCGCGGGCCGCTCGGTGGGCAGGGGACGTCCTTCGCGCAGCGCGCGGTAGCCGCGCTCGACCTCCGTGAGCAGCAGCGGGATGGACAGTCCGTCGAGCACCAGGTGGTGCACGGTGAGCAGCAGCGCCTGGCGGCCGTCGCCGAGGGTGTAGAGGGTGGCGCGCAGAAGCGGCCCTTCGGCCAGGTCGAACGGCTCCCGCAGCTCGGCGTGGATCCGGTCCCGTAGGTCACTGTCCGCGACGGAGGTCAAAAAGACCTGCCGGAAGGGCAGTTCCGGCTCGGCGGCGATCCGGGCGAACGGCCCGCCCTCGCCCTCGCGCACGCTCGCGCGCAGTTCCTCGTGCCGGTCGAGCAGGTCCTGCAGGACGACCCGCAGCGTCAGCACGTCGACGTGGTCGTCGAGCCAGAAGGCAAGTGGCAGGTTGTAGGCGCAGTTGCCGGGTGCGATCTGCTCGATCACCCACAGCGCTCGCTGGCCCTCCGACAGCGGATGGTCGGCGAGGTGGGTGTCGCGCCGGGGGCGCAGGACGGCTCGGGCCGCGGCGCGCACGGCGGGCGTCCCGTCGACGGCACGCACCGGCTGGGCCGCGGGCGCCCGCTCGGACGTGCGGACCACCTCGGATGCCTGGACCGGCTCGGACGTGTGCGCCGCCTCCGGCGTGCGGACCGTCACGGATACGGGCGTGGCGGGCTCAACCGTGTGCGTCGCGACCGGCTCGCTCACGCGTTCGGCCGCGGCCTGCGACGCCGCCTCGGCCGCCGCCTGCGAAACCGCGTCGGCCAGCCAGTGGGACCGCAGGTGCTCCGAGAGCTCGGCCAGCGTCGGCCGCGCGAAGAACTCCTCGAGGGGCACGTTGACACCGAAGGCGTCCTCCACCACAGCCACGATCTTCATGCCGCTGAGCGAGTCGAAGCCGTAGTCGACCAGAGGCCGCTCCGGGTCGATGCGTTCGTCCAACTTCAATACGCTCTTCAGCAACTCACCGAGGCGGGCGGTGACCGTGTCCCCGGCGTCCCGCACGTCCGGCCGCGCGAGGGCCGTCACGGCCGCCGGCGCGGTGGCCGCCGGTGCCGCGTCCTCGCGTACACCCGGATTCCGGGCGACCAGCACGTGCTGGCCCAGTTCGACGCCCTCGGCGCCCAGGGCCCTGACGTCCGTGTAGCCCTCCTCCTCGAGCAGCGTGATCCAGCTGTCCGGCGCGGCGAGGGGCGAGTTGGGGATACGGAGCTCACCGTCCTGGAAGGCCCACCAGCCCTCCATGACGCCGCCGCCCAGGGTCAGGTACGGGCGGATGGAGGTCAGTTCGTTGAGCACCAGGAGCCCGCCGGGCCTGAGCAGGTCCTTCATCATGCGCAGGGTGGTCCGCAGGTTTCTTGTGGCGTGGACCACGTTGGTGGCGAGGACCGCGTCCACCGAACCCGGCGGGAAGTCCTGTTCGGCGAGACCGCGTTCCAGGTTGAGCAGCTGGAAGCGTACGAACGGGTACTGCGCGGCGAACCGCTCGCGGCCGTAGTCCAGGAAACGCGGGGAGATGTCCGTGAAGGTGTAACTCACGCGGTCCGGGTGGCCGGCCAGCGCCGGGATCACCCGCTCGCTGGTGGCACCCGTTCCCGCGCCCAGCTCCACCACCTGGAAGGAGCCGCTGTCCGTCAACTGCGGTGGCCGGGAGTCCAGATGGGAGCGGACCGTGTCGGCGACGAGCACGTTGAAGAAGTCGGTGAGCGGGTTGCCCTTGTACAGGTCCTGCACCAGCTCCATCGAGGAGTCGGGGAACATGACCTCGGTCCCGACCACCTCGCCGCGCAGCAGCTTCGGGTAGGACCGCAGGAACTGCCGGTTGAGCCGTGCCGTCGGCGCGATGTCCGGGTAGCGGGTGGCGACGTCCTCGAAGTCGGCCTCCCAGCGGTCCGCGGCCGTGGCCCCGTCCGCCCCGTCGACCGCGCCGGTGGCGGTGAACCACTCGCCCTCGCGGGTCAGGAAGCCCTTGGCGGCGAGGAGGTCGAGGATCGCCTCGTGCAGCCTGCTGAACTTGTCCCGGATGCCGAGGTCGGTGCGCAGATCCTCGCTCCGGTGCCGGTCACCGGGGCGCAGGAAAGCACCCATGCGCTGGTAGACGCCGAACAGTCCAAAGACCGAGGCCGAGTCCAACCGGTCGTATCCGGTGCGGACTTGGGTGATGGCGGGGTCGATGTCGGCATTCCCTTCGGGCACGGGCAACGCGGGGGCGGTGGCCTGTGGTATGGACGTGGCGGCGTGCGGCACGGATACGCCGGCCTGCGGCTGGGGGATCCACAGGCGCTTGCGGGCGAACGGGTAACCGGGCAGCTCGATCCTGCGTGCTGCCGGAGGCGTGATCTGCGACCAGTCGACGACCGCACCCGCCACCCAGCGCTCGGCGACGGCCGTCAGATCGCGGCGCGTCACGGCCTGTTGCAGCGCGACGGCCTCGTCGTCGGAGAGCCGCGTCGCCGAACGGGGGGCCCGTCCGGTGGTGACGGTGTCCGCGGCGCCCTCGCCCGCCGCGTACGCGGTGAGCAGCCCGGCTGCTTCGGCGACCGATGTCGCGGGCAGCGCGAGTCGGAACTCGTGCGCGGTGCGGCCCGTCTGGAGGGTATGGGCGACATCGGCGAGCCGGAGGTCCGCCGCAGCGGCATCCGCCGCCGCGGTGTCCGCGGCGACCACCGCGCTCGGCACGAGATCGGCGACCGCGTCGGCGACCGCCCCGATCGTGTCCGCCGTCAGGGCGGCGTCGGGCAGCGGGTCGACGCCCAGCTCCCGCGCGAGCAGCGCGTGGTAGCGGGCGCGTTCGGTCACGCCGAAGCCGCAGTCCACGAGGTCGGTCGCAAGGTCGAACGTGTCCTCGGCCACCCCGGCGACCTCGGCGGCGAGGCGCAGGCCGATGCGGCCGGCGGCCGCCACCGCTTCCCGCGGCTCCAGCGCCCCGTCCGTCCTTGCCGGCAGGCGCGGGGCCCCGCCGGTCAGGAAGGCGGCGAGGTCCGCCGCGTACGTCCGCAGCCGCTCCTCGTCCTTCGCGGAGAGGACGAGCAGTTGTTCCTGTCCGTCGTCCGCCACGGGCTCCGGCGTGTCGGCCGCGCCGGCCGGCAGGTGCTCCTCCACGACCACGCAGGCGTTGGAGCCGCCCGCGCCGAAGGAGCTGATGACGGCGCGCAGCGGCAGCTCGCGGGGTGTCCCGTCCGCTTTGGGCCGCGCCTGCCGCTCCCAGGGCTCGCGGGTCTGCTGCACCTGGAACGGCGTGGTGTCGAAGTCGATCTCCGGGTTGCGCTCCGCGGAGTGCAGCGACGGCACCAGGGTGCGGTGGCGCAGCTGGAGCAGGACCTTCGTCAGCCCCGCGATGCCGGCTGCCGCCTCCAGGTGGCCGATGTTGGTCTTCACCGAACCGACCGCGACCGCGGGCCTGTCCGTGCCGTGCGCCGGGTCCCTCCGGCCGCCGAAGACGTCGACCAGCCCGGCGATCTCGATCGGGTCGCCGAGCAGCGTGCCGGTGCCGTGGGCCTCGACGTAGCCGACGGTGTCGGCGGCCACTCCCGCCCGGTCGAGCGCACCGCGGACCACGGCGGCCTGGGCGGTGGCGCTCGGCACGGTGTAACCGCCCGCATCGCCGACCGCGTTGACGGCGGAGCCGCGGATCACGCCGAGGACGCGGTCCCCGTCGGCGAGCGCCGCGGCCAGCGGCTTGAGCAGGACGGCTCCCACGCCCTCGCCGTCGACGAAGCCGTCGGCGCCCGCCCCGAACGCCTTGAGCCGGTCGTCGTGGGAGAGCATCCCCGCCTGGGCGAGGCCGCGCAGGTGCTTGGGGTGCAGGATCAGGTTGACGCCGCCCGCGATGGCGGCGGAGCACTCCCCCGTGGCGATGGACCGGCAGGCCAGGTGGAGCGCGGTCAGGGACGACGAGCACGCGGTGTCCACGGCCATGCTCGGGCCGGTGAAGTTGAAGGAGTGAGAGACCCGGTTGGCGATCGACCAGTGCCGGGAGTGCGCCTCGGTCGGCACGCCGAGCGCGTTGGCCGCGCCGCTCATCCACTCGTAGTCGCTGCCCATCACGCCGACGAACACGCCGACGGGGCCCCGTGCGGCGAGCGTGGCGGCCGGGCATCCGGCGTCGTCCAGGGTCGCGGCCGCGGTCTGCAGGAACAGGCGTTCCTGAGGGTCCATCGCCTCGGCGTCGGCGGGCGAGATCTGGAAGAACAGCGGGTCGAACGCGTCGACGTCGTCGATGAATCCGGCCCACTTGCTGTACGCGGCCGTTGCCCCCGTGGGATCGAAGTGGGCGCCCGCGTCCCAGCGTTCGGCGGGCACCTCGCGGATGCAGTGGCGGGCCGCGGCGAGGTTGTCCCACAGCTCGCCGACCGTCTCGGCCAGCGGGTAGCGCCCCGCGACGCCGACGACGGCGATGCGGTCGTCCGCGCGCTCCTCGGGCCCGGGCTCATCGGTGGTGAGAGCGGGCGCGGCCTGGCCGTCGGACAGCTTGCCGGTGAGGAACCTGGCGAGGGCGCGGGTCGTGCGGTGCTCGAAGACCATGGTCGCGGGCAGCCGCAGCTTGGTGCGGGCGCTGAGCCTGTTCCGCAGCTCCAGGGCGGTCAGCGAGGTGAAGCCCAGGCGCAGCAACTCGGCGTCGGGGTCGATCTCCTCGGCCGATCCGTACTTGAGCGCGGCGGCGACCTCGCGCCGCACCAGTTCGGTGACGACGTCCTCGCGCTCGGCCACGGGGACCGCCCGCAGCCCGTCGCCCTCACCCGCGGCGGCGGTGTCGGCCGGTGCGCCGGCGGTGGGTCTGGGGCGGCGCAGCGCCGGGGCGCGCAGCAGCGGCGGCAGCGTGCCCTCGGCGGAGCGCGCCGCCGTGCGGTCGAGGCGGACGGGGACGAGGTGGGCCCGGTCGGCGCCGAGCGCGGCGTCGAGCAGGGCGAGGCCCTCGTCGGTGGCCAGCGGCAGGACGCCGGCGTCCCCGAGCCGCGCCAGGTCGTCCTCGTCGAGGCGGCCGGTGAGGGCGCTGCGCTCCGCCCACAGGCCCCATCCGAGCGAGAGCGCGGGCAGGCCCTGGGCGTGGCGGTGCTGCGCCAGCGCGTCCAGGAAGGCGTTGGCGGCGGCGTAGTTGCCCTGTCCCGCGGTGCCGAGGGTGGCGGCGACCGAGGAGAACAGCACGAAGGAGGTGAGCTCCAGGTCGCGGGTCAGCTCGTGCAGGTGCCAGGCGCCGTCGGCCTTCGCCGCGAGGACGGAGTCCAGGCGCTCGGGTGACAGCGAGCCGATCACTCCGTCGTCGAGTGTGCCGGCGGCGTGCACGACGGCCCGCAGCGGGCGCTCGCGCGGGATGGCGGCGAGGAGTTCGGCGAGCGCGTCGCGGTCGCGGATGTCGCATGCCGCCGACGTCGCCCTCGCGCCGAGCGCGGTCAGTTCTCCGGCGAGCTCGGGGGCGCCCCGACGGCTGACGAGCAGCAGGTCGCGTGAGCCGTGTTCGGCGACCAGGTGGCGCGCCACGAGGCCGCCCAGGGTGCCCGACGCGCCGGTGATCAGTACGGTGCCTTCGGCGGGCAGCGCCAGAACCGCGGTCCCGGCGCCCTGCTTCGCGCGCACCAGCCTCGGGGCGCGCATCTCGTCTCCGCGCAGGGCGAGTTGGGGCTCATTTGTGGCCAGCAGGGTCGGCAGAAGTCCAAAGAGGCCGCCGGTACCCGCCGCGCCGTCCGCACCGTCGGTGTCGAGGGCGAGGTCGGAGTCGATGTCGACCAGCACGATCCGGTCCGGGTTCTCGGTCTGCGCCGAGCGCACCAGGCCCCACACGGCGGCAGCGGCGGGGTCCGCCTCCTCGGCGGTTCCGGTACCGGTCACCACGGCGGAGCGGGTCACCACGACCAGGCGCCCCTCGTCGCCGTCCTCGTCGGTGAGCCGGGCCTGCAACCCGGCGAGGACCGCGGAGGTCATCTCCCGTACTCGGTCCGGCTGTTCGCCGTCGACGGCGGGGCAGAGCAGCACGGTGGCCCGAGCGGCGTCGCCGGCGCGGGAGACGGCCGGGCGCACGGGCACCCAGTCGACGCCGAACAGCGAGCCCCGGCCCGCGTCGAGGCTCATGCCGTCGAGCGGACGCAGCGTCAGGGAGTCCGCCGTCAGGACGCCGCGCCCCGTCCCGTCGGAGATCCGCAGGGCCACGGCGTCCCCCTCCAGGGGCGTGAGCCGTGCCCGCAGGGCGGACAGGTCGGCCGCCGCTTCCGTGTCGAGCCAGCGGACTCCGGTGAAGGAGAACGGCATGGCGGGGGTGGTCCTGAGGTCCAGGGAGTGCAGGGCGGCGTCCAGCAGGGCGGGCCGCACCGGCTCGGGCAGGGACACCTCGGCGTACAGCTCTTCGCCGTGCCGCCACAGGGACCGCAGGCCCCGGAATCCGGGCCCGTACTCAAGACCCTGCTCGGCCAGGTCCGCGTACCAGGTGGAGAGGTCCACGCGCTCGGCGCCGACGGGCGGCCACGGCACCGGGTCCTCCGCGGCACCGTCCTGCGACTCGGCGTCGAGCAGCGCACCGGTGGCGTGCAACTGCCAGTCGGAATCGGCGGTGCGGGCGTGCAGGCGCAGCGGGCGGATGCCGTCCCCGTCGGCCGGGCCCGCGACGACCTGGACCTCGACCTCACCCAACTCGGGAATCAACAGGGGGGCCTGGAACGTCAGTTCGTCCACCGCTCCGCCGGCGTGCAGCGCCATCTCAAGGAGCGCGGTGCCGGGTACGACCATCTGGCCCCGCACGCGGTGGTCGGCCAGCCACGGGTGGGTGCGCAGGGAGAGGCGACCGGTCACAACCGTCTGGCCGCCCTCCGCCAGCTCCACGGGGGCGTCGAGGAGCGGCCGCGGCGGCCGCAGCCAGTAGGACGTGGACTCGAAGGCGTAGGTGGGCAGGTCCACGACGCGCGCGCCGGTGCCCTCGAAGGAGGGTCGCCAGTCCACGGGGACGCCGTGGGCGTGCAGACGGGCCATGGACAGGTGGATCTGCCGGGTGGAGTCCTCGTCGCGGCGCAGCGATCCGACCACCAGGGCCTGGCAGTCGGCGTCCTGCGCCGTCTCCTCGACGCCGAGCGCCAGGACCGGGTGCGGGCTGCACTCGACGAACGTGCGGTGCCCGTCGGCGAGGAGGCCGTCGACGACGGGGGCGAAGCGGACGGTGGTGCGCAGGTTCTCGTACCAGTACGCGGCGTCGAGCCCCGAGGTGTCCAACACCTCCCCGGTGACGGTGGAGTGGAAGGGGATGTCGCCCCGCTGCGGGCTGAGACCCGCCAGGTCATCCAGGATCCGCTCGCGGAGCCGCTCGACGTGCGCGGAGTGCGAGGCGTAGTCGACCGGGACACGACGGGCCCGTATCTCCTCGGTCCCGCAGTGCGCGAGCAGCTCGTCCAGGGCTGCGGCGTCGCCCGAAACCACCGTGGAGCGCGCTCCGTTGACGGCGGCGACGAAGACCCGTCCGTCCCAGGGCTCCAGCAGGGCGCGGGTGGCGTCCGGCGACAGGGCGAGGGACACCATGCCGCCCTCGCCCGTGATCTCCAGGAGCGCGCGGGAGCGCAGGGCGACCACGCGAGCGCCGTCTTCCAGCGAGAGGGCCCCGGCCGCGCAGGCGGCGGCGATCTCGCCCTGGGAGTGACCCACGACGGCGGACGGCACGAGTCCCGCCGCGCGCCACACCTCGGCCAGCGAGACCATGACGGCCCACAGCGCGGGCTGCACCACGTCGACGCGCTCCAGCGCCGCGGCGTCGTCCAGGACGTCCCGCAGCGACCAGTCGACCAGGCCGCTCAGGGCCTGCTCACACGCGTCCATCCGCGCGGCGAACACCGGGGACGACTCGCGCAGGCCGCCGGCCATCCCGGCCCACTGGGACCCCTGGCCGGGAAAGACCCACACCACGCCGGACTCGGGGGCAAGGGTGCCTTCCACGACTGCGGGCGCCGCATCGCCCGCGGCCAGGGCGCCGAGCCCGTCCAGGAGTTCGGCGCGGCCGGCGGCGACGACGACCCCGCGGTGGTCCAGCGCGGCACGGGTCGTCACGGTGGAGAACCCGACGTCGGCGGGGCTCAGCTCCGGGCGGGCCTGGAGCCACTCCCGCAGCCGGTCTGCCTGGCGGCGCAGCGCGGCTTCGGAGCCGCCCGACACGACCACCGGGACCACGGCCGGGACACGGGTCCCGGGCGCGGCGCCGGCCGCACCACCGCGCGCCGCCGTCTCTTCGGCGGGCGCCTGCTCGATGATCACGTGCGCGTTGGTGCCGCTGGCCCCGAACGCCGAGACACCGGCCCGGCGGGGGCGGCCGGTCTCCGGCCACGGCCGCTGCTCGGTCAGCAGCTCCACCGCGCCCGAGCGCCAGTCCACGTGCCGCGAGGGACGCTCCACGTGCAGCGTCCGCGGCAGCACGCCGTGCCGCAGCGCGAGCACCGTCTTGATCACGCCCGCCACGCCCGCGGCGGCCTGCGTGTGGCCGATGTTCGACTTCAACGAGGCGAGCCACAAGGGCTGATCGGCGTCGCGGTCCTGCCCGTACGTGGCCAGGAGCGCCTGCGCCTCGATGGGGTCACCGAGCGTGGTGCCCGTGCCGTGCGCCTCCACCGCGTCCACGTCGGAGGGGGTGAGCCGGGCGTCGGCCAGCGCCTGCCGGATGACCCGCTCCTGGGAGGGGCCGTTGGGCGCCGTGAGTCCGCTGGAGGCGCCGTCCTGATTGACCGCCGAGCCGCGCAGCACGGCGAGGACCTGGTGGCCGTTGCGCCGCGCGTCCGACAGCCGCTCCAGGACGAGCACACCGACGCCCTCGGACCAGCCCGTGCCGTCGGCCGCGTCCGAGAACGCCTTGCACCGGCCGTCCGCCGAGAGGCCGCGCTGGCGCGAGAACTCCACGAAGGTGGTCGGGGTGGACATCACCGCGACACCGCCGGCCAGGGCCAGGGAGCTCTCGCCCGACCGCAGCGAGGCCGCCGCCAGGTGCAGCGACACCAGCGACGACGAGCACGCCGTGTCCACCGTCACCGCAGGCCCCTCGAAGCCGAACGTGTACGAGACGCGCCCGGACGCCACGCTCGGCAGGCTGCCGGTCAGCAACTGCCCCTCGAAGCCGCCCGTGTCCTGCCCGAGCCGCGAGGCGTAGTCGCTGTACATGACGCCCGCGAAGACGCCGGTACGGCTGCCGCGCAGCGAGGACGGGGCGATGCCCGCGCGCTCCAGCGCCTCCCAGGACGCCTGGAGCAGCAGCCGCTGCTGCGGGTCTGCCGCCATGGCCTCCCGGGGGGACATCCCGAAGAAGCCGGCGTCGAACTCCGCGGCGTCGTAGAGGAATCCGCCCTGGCGCGTGTAGCTGGTGCCGGTCTGCTCCGGGTCCGGGTCGTACAGGCCCTCCAGGTCCCAGCCGCGGTTCGCGGGGAACTCCGACACGGCGTCCACGCCGTCGACGGCCAGCCGGAACAGCTCGTCGGGCGACGTGGCGCCGCCGGGGAACCGGCACGCCATGCCCACGATCGCGACCGGCTCGTGGCTCGAAGGGCCCGACTCCGCCTCGGCCAGCCTCCGGCGAGTGTCACGCAGCTCGGCGGTGACCCGCTTGAGGTAGTCGAGCAGCTTCCCGTCGGTCATGTTTCAGGGCCTTCCCAGCTCATCGTCGATCAGAGAAAAGAGTTCGGCGGCGTCGGCCGCGGCGATCTGCTCGTCATGCGGCACCTCCATCGGGCCGTCGGTATCCGGTCCGACGGCCACCACCCCGAGCAGCTCGATGAGGCGGTCGGTGACGGCCGCCCGCAGTCCGTCGTCCCCGACGCCGCTCACGCTGTGCGCGAGCCGGTCCAGGTCGGCGAGGACCGCGGGCCCGTCAGGGGGTGACGCCGGTGCGGGCGGGCTCGCCGACCGCTCCGGGGCCGCCTGCGGCGCGGCGGCGGCCGGTTTCGGGGTGAGCCGTTCCAGCAGGTGCCTGGCGAGCGCAGCCGGGCTCGGGTGGTCGAAGGTCACCGTGGCGCTGAGGGTGACGCCGGTGAGGGTGGAAAGGCGGTTGCGCAGCTCCAGGGCCGTCAGCGAGTCGAAGCCGAGGGTGGTGAAGCCGCGGTCGGCGGGCACCTCCTCCGCCCCGGCCCTGCCGAGGACGGCGACGATCTCCGCCTGCACGAGCCGTCGCACCGTCAGCTCCCGGTCGCGCTCGGGCAGGGTGAGAAGCCGCTCCCGCAATGGCGCGGCGCCGCCCCGCGCCTTGCTGTCCCGCGCGGCCCTGGCCGGGGCGAGCCCCCGTAGCAGCGCCGGCGGCTCGGTGTCGCGGAGCGCGGCGGCGTCGAGCCAGGCGGGCACCAGGTGTGCCCGGTCCGACGCGGCGAGGACGAGGTCGAGCAGCGCAAGGCCGTCGTCCGTCGGCAGCGGCCGCATGCCCATCCGGAGCATCCGCTGCCTGTCGGCGTCGTCGAGCCGGTCGGTCATGCCGGTGCGCTGCTCCCACAGGCCCCAGCCGAGGGAGAGGGCGGGCAGGCCCGCGCTGTGCCGGTGGTGGGCCAGCGCGTCCAGGAAGGCGTTGGCCGCGGCGTAGTTGGCCTGACCCGCGAGCCCCAGCGTGGCGGTCACGGAGGAGAAGAGGACGAACGCCGTCAGGTCGAGGCCCGCGGTGAGGTCGTGCAGATGCCAGGCGGCGTCGGCCTTCGGCGCCAGTACCGCGTGCAGCCGCTCGGGCTCCAGGGACAGCGTCGCGGCGTCGTCCATCCGCCCGGCCGCGTGCACCACGGCGCGCAGCGGCGCCGACGCGGGTACGTCCGCCAGGAGTTCGGCGAGCGCGGCCCGGTCAGTGACGTCGCAGGCGGCGACGGAGACGGCCGCACCCTGCGCGGCCAGTTCGGCCACCAGCTCCTCCACGCCGTCGGCGGCCCGGCCGCTCCTGCTGACGAGCAGCAGGTGGCGTACGCCGTGCCCGGCCACGAGGCGGCGTGCCACGAGGGCGCCGAGCCCGCCGGTGCCGCCCGTGATGAGCACGGTGCCCTCGGGGTCGATGACCGGACGGTCCTGGTCGGGCGCCGGGACAAGGCCGCGGGTGAGCCGGGGAACGTACGGCGTGCCGTCCCGCAGCGCCACTTGGGGCTCGCCGAGCGCCAACGCGCGTGCCAGCACGTCAGTGGCCGGTTCGGCGGATTCGACGTCGTCGGCGTCGGCGTCCACGAGCACGATCCGGCCGGGGTGTTCGGTCTGGGTGGGACGCAGCAGCCCCCACACGGTCGCCGCCGCGAGGTCGACGTCGTCGCCGAGCTCCACGGCCACCGCGCGCCGGGTGACGACGACCAGGCGCGAGGCGCCCTCGCCGTTCTCCTCGAGCCACTTGCGTACGTGGCCCAGCACGCGCTCGGCGCTCTCGTGAACGGCCGTGGGCACGTCCGTGTCGGCCGGCGTGACGGGCAGCACCTCCGTCGCGGGATCCCAGGGCTTCACGGCGGCGGGCGCGGCAATCTCGCGCCACTGGACCTGGAAGAGCTTGGGGTCGCTGCGCCGGGCGTCCAGGGGCCGCAGGGTGAGCGAGTCGACGAAGAGCACCTCGACGCCGCTGCCGTCGGCGACATGCAGGGATGCCCTGCCCTCGCCCAGCGGCGAGATCCGCACCCGCAGCCGGGACGCGCCCCTGCGCGCGAGGCGGACACCGGCCCAGGAGAACGGCACCATCGTGCCGGGCTGTTCCAGGACCAGCGGGTGCAGCACCGCGTCGAGGAGCGCCGGGTGCACGCCGAACGGCCCCGGCTCCTCGCCCAGCGCCACCTCGGCGAGCAGGTCGTCGCCGTGCCGCCAGACGCGCTCCAGGTTGCGGAACGCGGGGCCGTACTCCAGACCGCGCCCGGCGAGTTCGTCGTACCAGGCCTCGCGGTCCTTCGGCACAGCCCCCGGCGGCGGCCACTCCTCCGTCGCGACGGCGGCGTCCGCGGGCTCAGCGGCTCGGACCACACCGGTGGCGTGGAGCTGCCAGGCCTCGTCGGCGGCGCCGAGGATACGGCCGTGGACGCGGACCGACCGCCGGCCCGCGTCGTCCGGCGCGGCCGCCGTCAGCTGCACCTGGACCGCGTCGCGCTCGGGCACCACCAGTGGTGTGTGCAACGTCAGTTCGTCGACGGTGTGGCCGACGCGCAGCGCCATGTCGAGCAGGGCGGTGCCGGGCACCACGGCCCTGCCCAGCACGCGGTGGTCGGTCAGCCAGGGCCGCGACCGCAGCGAGATGCGCTCCGTCCAGACGGTGCCCCCGCCGTCGGCGAGCTCCACGGCGTTCCCGAGGAGCGGCTGGTCGGCGGTGGCGTCGAGCCAGTGGCGCGTGCGCTGGAAGGCGTACGTGGGCAGGTCGGCCCGGGGCGCGTCGGCGAACAGCCGCTCCCAGTCGATGTCGAGGCCGCGCGTCCACACCTCGGCGACCGAGGCCAGGAATCGGGTGGGGCCGCCCTCGTCGCGGCGCAGCGACCCGCAGACCACCGCGGTATGCGCGGCCCCGACGTCCTCCAGGATCTCCTGGATGCTCATGGTGAGCACCGGGTGGGAGCTGACCTCGATGAACGTGTCGTGGCCCTGCTCGGCGAGCGCGGCCACCGCGGAGTGGAAGTGCACGGTCCGGCGCAGGTTGCGGTACCAGTAGCCGGCGTCCGCGAGGTCCTCGCCCAGCCAGTCGCTCCGCACGGTCGAGTAGAAGGGCACCTCGGCGGGCACGGGGCTCAACTCGACAAGGGCCGTCGCCAGTTCCCTCTCGATGCGCTCGACGTGGGAGGTGTGCGAGGCGTAGTCCACCGGGACCTTGCGCGCCCGTACGCCCTCCTCCTGGCAGACGGCGTGCAGTTCGTCGAGCGCTTCGGCGTCGCCGGCCACCACGGTGGCGTTCGGGCCGTTCAGGGCGGCCACCGCGAGGCGGCCCTGCCAGCGCTCCAGGCGGGCCTCGGCCTCCGCGGCGGACAGCGCGACGGACATCATTCCGCCGTGTCCCGCCAGGTCCCGGGCGATGGCCCGGGAGCGGAGCGCGACCACGCGGGCCGCGTCGCGCAGCGACAGGGCGCCGGCCACGCAGGCGGCCGCGATTTCGCCCTGCGAGTGGCCCACGACGGCTGAGGGTTCGACGCCGTACGCGCGCCAGAGCGCCGCGAGCGACACCATCACCGCCCAGGACGCGGGCTGGACCACGTCGACCCGCTCCAGGGTCGGGGCGTGTGCAGCCTGCCGCAGCACGTCCTCCAGGTCCCAGTCGACGAATTCCGCGAGCGCCGCGGCGCAGGAGCGCAGCCGCTCGGCGAACACCGGTTCCGCATCGAGGAGTTCCACGGCCATGCCCGCCCACTGCGAGCCCTGGCCGGGGAAGACGAAGACCACGCGCCCGCCGGCGGCCCGTGCCGTTCCCGTGACCGAGCGCGGTGCCTTCGCGGCGCCTTGGACCAGCGCGTCGAGACCGGCGAGCAGGTCGTCACGGTCGGCGGCCATGACGGCGGCCCGGTGCTCGAACGGCGTGCGCGCCGTGGCCAGCGAACGGCCGACGTCGAGCGGGCGCAGCTCTGCGTGGGACGCGAGGTGCTCCCGCAGCCGCGCGGCCTGGTCGGCCAGCGCGGCCTCGGTCTTGGCGGACACGAGAACCGGCACGGGAAGCGATTCCAGGGCCAACTGCCTTGTCAGCAAGGCGGGTTCGGTTACGGCGGGCGCCTGCTCGATGATCACGTGCGCGTTGGTGCCGCTGATCCCGAACGACGACACCGCGGCCCGGCGGGGGCGGCCGGTCTCCGGCCACGGCCGCTGCTCGGTCAGCAGCTCCACCGCGCCCGAGCGCCAGTCCACGTGCCGCGAGGGACGCTCCACGTGCAGCGTGCGCGGCAGCACGCCGTGCCGTAGCGCGAGCACCGTCTTGATCACACCCGCCACACCGGCAGCCGCCTGCGTATGGCCGATGTTCGACTTCAACGAGCCGAGCCACAGCGGCCGTTGGGGGTCCCTGCCCTGCCCGTACGTGGCCAGGAGCGCCCGCGCCTCGATGGGGTCGCCCAGTGTCGTGCCGGTGCCGTGCGCCTCCACCGCGTCCACGTCCGTCGCCGACAGGCCGGCCTGTGCCAGCGCGTCGCGGATCACCCGCTCCTGCGAGGGGCCGTTCGGCGCGGAAAGTCCGTTGGACGCGCCGTCCTGGTTGGTGGCGGAGCCGCGCAGCACGGCGAGGACCTCGTGGCCGTTGCGCCGCGCGTCCGACAACCGCTCCAGAACGAGCACACCTACGCCCTCGGACCAGCCCGTGCCGTCGGCCGCGTCCGAGAACGCCTTGCACCGGCCGTCCGCCGAGAGGCCCTTCTGCCGGGAGAACTCCACGAACATGCCGGGCGTGCACATCACTTCGGCCCCGCCGGCCAGGGCCAGGGAGCTCTCGCCCGACCGCAGCGAGGCCGCCGCCAGATGCAGCGACACCAGCGACGACGAGCACGCCGTGTCCACCGTCACCGCGGGCCCCTCGAACCCGAAGGTGTAGGCGATGCGGCCGGACGCCACGCTCGGCAGACCGCCGGTCAGGGCGTAGCCGCCGAAGCTGTCGGACGTCTCGTGCAGCGGAGGGACGTACGACTGGTCGGAGACGCCCATGAAGACGGCCGTGCGGCTGTGCCGCAGGGACTCGGGGTCGATCCCGGAGCGCTCCAGGGCCTCCCACGAGGTTTCGAGGAGCAGCCGCTGCTGCGGGTCCATCGCGCGGGCCTCGCGCGGGCTGATCCGGAAGAAGTCGGCGTCGAAGTCCGGCGCGTCGTACAGGAAGCCGCCGCTGCGGACCTGCCCTGTCGCCTCCGGTGCCACGTCCCAGCCGCGGTTCTCGGGGAACGCCGAGATGGCGTCCACCCCGTCGCGGACCAGGCGCCACAGGTCCTCGGGAGAGCTCACGCCGCCGGGCAGCCGACAGCCCATGCCCACGATCGCGACCAGGTCGTCGTCCGGTGCGAGGCCTTGTACGGGCCCCGCGGCGCCCGGGGCGTTGCCCGCGAGCTCCTCGGTGAGGTGGCGCAGGAGGGCGAGGGGGGTGGGGTGGTCGTAGACGAGCGTGGTGGCGAGCCGCAGTCCGGTGGCCTGGCTCAGGCGGGTGCTGAGCTCCACCGCGGTGACCGAGTCGAAGCCGGTCTCCTTGAACGTGCGGTCCGCGGCGACCGCCTCCGGGTCGGTGTGCCCGAGGACGGCCGCCGCCTGGGAGTGGATCAGCGCGCGCAGGTCCCGCTTCCCCCTTGCGGGTGCCCCGGTGTCGGACGCGTCCTGGGGCGATGCGGGCGCCGGCGCCGCCGTCGGCCGCACGGCACCTCCGGTTCCTTCGGCGGAGATCCAGTGGGTGCTGCGCTGGAAGGCGTAGGTGGGCAGCTCCACGGCGCGGGCGCCGGTGTCGTCGAAGACCGGCCGCCAGTCCACGTCGGCGCCCCGCACGTGCAGCGCGGCCAGGGAGAGGAGGAGGCGCCGCACGCCGTCCTCGGCGCGCCGCAGCGTGCCCTGCACCACCGTGTCGGCGGCGCCCTCCACGGTGTCGACGGTGGACTGGACGGCCATCGTCAGGACGGGGTGCGGGCTGGCCTCCACGAACACGCGGTGCCCGTCGGCGGCGAGAGCCCGTACGGCGTCCTCCAGGCGCACGGGTTCGCGCAGGTTCCGGTACCAGTACGCGGCGTCCAGGTCGGACGGGTCGAGGGGGCCGCCGGTGACGGTGGAGTAGAAGGCGACCTCGCGGTCCCGGGTCGTGACGTGCGCGGCCGCCCGCAGGACCTCCTCGCGGATCTCCTCGACGTGCCGCGAGTGCGAGGCGTAGTCGATGGGGACGCGCCGGGCGCGCACGTCTCGGGCGCGGCAGTCGGCCACCACCGCGTCCACGGCGTCGACCGGACCGGAGACGACGACCGCCCGCGGGCCGTTCACGGCGCCGATCGAGACCCGCTCCCACACGGCGTCCTCGATGGCCGCCTCGACGTCCGCCGCCGGCATCTCGACGAGCGCCATGCCGCCGCGGCCGGAGAGTCGGTCGGTGATGACCCGGCTGCGCTCGACCATGAGCCGCATGCCGTCCGCCAAGGGCATGATCCCCGCCGCGCAGGCGGCCGTGATCTCGCCCTGGGAGTGGCCGACCACGGCGTCGGGGGTTATCCCGGCCGCGCGCCACACCTCGGCCAGGGACACCTGCACCGCGAAGAGCGCGGGCTGCATGACGTCCATGCGCAGCAGCGCGTCCTCGTCGGCGAGCGCCTCCCGCAGCCGCCAGTCCACCTGGTCGTCGAGCAGCCGCGCGCACGCGTCCATCCGGGCGGCGAAGACCGGCAGGGAGTCCCACAGGTCCAGGGCCATGCCGGGCCACTGCGGGCCCTGCCCGGGGAACGCCCAGACGACGCCGGACACGGATCCCGCGGTGCCCTCCACCACGTGGGGCGACGGCTCGCCCGCGGCCAGGGCGGCCAAGCCGTCCAGGAGTTCGGCGCGGTCCGCGGCGACGACGACGCCGCGGTGCGCGAACACCGACCGGGTGGTGGCCGCCGCGTATCCGACGTCCACGGGGCGCAGCTCGGGGTCGGCCGCCACGCGCGCGTGCAGCTGTTCTGCCTGGGCCCGCAGCGCGGCCCCGCAGCGGGCCGACACCATGACGGGCACCGCGGCCGGCTCGGCCCGCGCGGGCTCGTCCGTGGGCGCGGCGGGGGCCTGGCCCACCACCACGTGGCAGTTGGTGCCGCCCACGCCGAACGAGCTGACGCCCGCGAGGCGCGGCCCCTCGGGCCAGGGCCCGGTCGTGTCGTTGACCCGCAGCCGCAGCCGTTCCATGGGGATCGCCGGATTGGGCTCGGCGTAGTTGAGGCTGGACGGCAGGATTCCGTTCCGTACCGAGAGGGCGACCTTGATCAGGCCGATCACGCCGGCGGCGCCGTCGAGGTGCCCGATGTTGGTCTTGACCGAGCCGACGAGGAGCGGCTCCGCGTCCGGCCTGTCCTGGCCGAGCACGGCTCCCAGCGCCGCCGCCTCGATGGGGTCGCCCGCGCGCGTGCCGGTGCCGTGCAGTTCGACGTAGCGCACCCTGGCCGCGTCCGTGGCCGCCTGGGCGTAGGCGCTGTGCAGGAGTTCCCGCTGGGCCTCGCCGTCGGGGACGGTGAGGCCCTCGCCGCCGCCGTCGTTGTTGACGGCGCTGCCGAGCAGGACGCAGTGGACGGTGTCGCCGTCGGCGACGGCGTCCGACAGGCGCTTGAGGACGACCATCCCACCGCCCTCGCCGCGCACCGTGCCGTTGGCGCGCGCGTCGAAGGCGTAGCAGCGCCCGTCCGGGGACAGGGCGCCCGCCCGCGCGAAGGCGAGCGTGCCCTCCGGCGCCAGGTTCAGGTGAACGCCGCCTGCCAGAGCCAGCGTGGCGGCGCCCGACAGCAGGCTCTCGCAGGCGAGGTGGACGGCGACCAGGGACGAGGACTGCGCCGCGTCCACGGTGAGGCTGGGGCCGCGCAGGCCGAGCTGGTAGGAGACGCGGTTGGCGATCACTCCACGGCTCAGGCCCGCCATGGAGTGGTGGGACACGGCGTCCCCGCCGTGCCGGTGGACGAGCGCGGCGTAGTCGTCGCCGGTGGCGCCGAGGAACACGGCCGCCTTGGCGCCACGCAGGGTCTCCGGCACGACGGCGGCGTGTTCGAGCGCCGTCCAGCTCAGCTCAAGGGCCAGGCGCTGACGCGGGTCCATCGCCTCGGCCTCGCGCGGCGAGATGCCGAAGAAGCCGCTGTCGAAGTCGGCGACGCGGTCCAGGAACCCGCCGCGGCGCACCCCTTCGAAGCCGTGCGCCCCGTCCGGGATCCCGTCGAGGTCCCACCGGCCGGCCGGCACGTCGGTGATGGCGTCCACGCCGTCGCGCAGCAAATCCCAGAACGCGTCGAGGTCTTCGGCGCCCGGGACCCTGCAGGACATGCCGACGACGGCGACCGCCCGCTCGGCCGGATCACTCGTGGACATGCCTGCTTCCTCTTCCGGTCGTTCCTGTTCGAGGTGGGGAGGGTGCGTCGTCATGCGGTCGTGTCCGCCTCGGTGGCGGTCCGCGCCCGCGACCGCAGCCGGGCCAGGTCCGCCGCGGGGTCCGCCACGATCTCCCGCAGCAGCCGCTCGTACATCCGCGCCATGTGGTCGGCGGTGTCCCGCGTGAACAGGTCGAGGCTGTACTCCAGCTGGCCCCGCAGGCCGGTGTCCGTCTCCAGGGCGGTCAGGTTGAGGTCGTACTTCGCCGGTCCGGGGTCGGTGGCGACCGGGCTCACGGCCAGGTCCGCCGCTCCGGCCGCGTCGCCCGCCTCGGCCGCCGGGTTCGGCACCAGGTTGAACATCACCTGGAACAGCGGGGAGTACGAGGGATCGGCCTCCGGCGCCAGCTCCCCGGCCAGTTCGGCGAAGGGCAGGTCCTTGTGCTCGTGGGCTTCCGCCGTGACCTGCCGGACCTGGGCCAGCAGGTCCGTGAAGACGCGGTCCGGGGCGATACCGAGGCGGATCACCACGGTGTTCACGAAGTACCCGACGACCTGTTCCAGTTCGGTCCGCGGCCGGTTGGTGACGGGCGAGCCGACAGCCAGCTCGCGGTCGTCCACGCGATCGCCCAGGAGCACGGCGAACGCCGACAGGAGAGTCATGTACAGCGTGCCGTCGTGCTCCTGGCCCAGCTGCCTGAGCCGCGCGAGCACGGACTGCGGGACGTCGAACGTGACCTTGGCGCCCCGGTAGGACTTCACCGGGCGGCGCGGGTGGTCGGTGCGCAGCGAAAGACAGGCGGGCAGGCCGTCCAACTGCCGTTTCCAGTAGTCGCGTTGACGATCGAGTATCGCGCCGTCCAGCACGTCGCGCTGCCAGCGGGCGAAGTCGACGTACTGGAGCGGCAGTTCTGGCAGACCCGGCTCCTCGCCGCGGCTCGACGCGCCGTACAGGACCATGAGTTCGGTCAGCACGATGGTCAGCGACCAGCCGTCGAAGACACCCCAGGGGCGGGTGAGCACGACGACGTGCTCGTTGTCCGCGACCGGCACCAGGTGGATCCGCACCGCGTACGGGCCCTCCGGCGCGAAGGGGCGGGTGCGTTCGTCCCTCAGCCAGGCGGCGAGAGCGTCGTCCCCGGCGATCGGTTCGGTGACGGTCACCTCGAAGCCGGCGGCGTCGTGGACGCGCTGGAGGACGTTTCCGTCGCGGCGCGCATAGCCGGTGCGCAGTACCGCGTGCCGTGCGACGAGCGCCTGGACGGCGCGCGCGAAGGCGTCGCGGTCGAGGTGTCCCGTCAGCCGGTGGGCCAGCTGCGCGTTGTCGTACGAGGGGTCCAGGTGCTTCGGGTGGCCGAGGAACCACAGGTCGCCCTGCTGGAGCGAGAGCGGCACCTCCTCGCCCTCCGCGACGGGCACGGCAGGCACGAGCGGCACGGCCTCGACGGCAGGCGGCTCGTCGTCCATCGCCGCGGCCATCTCGGTCACGGTGGCGCCCGTGAGGATCAGCTGGAGCGGCAGTTCGCGGCCCGTCTCCCGGCGCACGCGCAGGTTGAGCCGGACGGCGAGCAGGGAGTGCCCGCCGAGCGCGAAGAAGCTGTCCTCGATGCCGACACGGCTGACCCCGAGCACCTCTTCGAGGACGCGGCAGAGGGTCTGCTGAGTCCTGGTGCGCGGCGCGACGTAGGCCTCCTTGGCCACGGCGCCCTCGTCCGGGGCGGGCAACGCCCGCTTGTCGACCTTTCCGTTGGGGGTGATGGGCAGCTCCTCGAGGAGCATGAACACGCTGGGCAGCATGTACTCCGGCAGCCGCGCGGACAGGTGCTCCTTGAGCGTACGGGCCACCGAGGGGCCCAGGTCGCCGATCCGCGGGAAGTTCGCCAGGTGCGCCTGGCGGTAGGGCGCGCGGGCCCGGACCGGTGGCAGAGCGTCCCGGCCGAAGACCAGGTCGAGGCCGTCGGGACGGTCCTGCGACCAGGTGGCCGCCACCTTGTAGCCGAGCTCCTCGGCACGCAGCAGTACGGCCTCCAACTCGTCCACGGCGGCTTGCTCCGTGCTCCGGACCCCACCGGGAAGCGGGCTCACCTCGTGGGAGGGCGACCAGCGGGTCAGTCCCTCACCGACGCGCACGTCGTCGGCGACCCGGGGGTTGCGCAGGCCGCTGACACCGAAGCGGTCGGGGGCGCCGTCCTCCAGGAGGGCGCGCAGCCGCTCGGTGGTGTCGGCGTCCAGCCACGTCAGGGGTTCGGCCGGGGTGTCCATGCCCTTGGTCAGGACGACGTCGTAGCGGTAGGCGGACATCTCGTTGTCCTCCACGCCGCGCTTGATCATGAGGTCGTACCCGCCGATTTCGGGGAAGCGCTCGGCGATGCGGGCGAAGTAGGTGGGACTCAGCAGCAGTTCGCTCTCCTGCCTGCGGCGGCGCCGCACCTGTTCGGCGAGCGCGCCCACCGTGGTAAGGCCTGCGGCGCGGCTGCGTTCGACCGCGCTCAGGTGGGCCTGGAGCAGGTCGAGGTTGCGTACGTCGCCGATGAAGATGCGGCCGCCGTCCTCCAGAAGAGGCAGCATCCGGGCGATCGTCTCCTCCAGGTAGACCCGGTTCGGGAAGTACTGGGCCACGGAGTTGAGCACGATCGTGTCGTAGGTCTGCCCGGTGAGGCGGGCCATCGACAGGGCGTCCCCCTGCTCCAGGGCGACATGGCTCCAGCCTCGGCGCTCCACTCCCCGGCGGACGTCGGCGAGCGCCGACGCCGACAGGTCGAAGGCGTGCACCGCCTCGCAGGCTTCCGCGTAGCGGAACAGGAGCAGTCCGGTGCCGCAGCCGATCTCCAGCAGGCGCCGCGGCCGCAGCTCGGCGATGCGCCGGACGGTGCCGTCGATCCACTCGCGCATGCCGGCTTCGGGCACGGGCAGGCCTGTGTAACTGCTGTCCCAGCCCACCAGGTTGAGGTCGTCGGCGGCTTCGTCACCGGTCCCCGCGTACTGGTCCTCGAAGACCCGCTGCCACTGATCGAGGAGCGTGGCGTTCTGCTCGCGGGCGGCGTCGTCGAGCCACTGCGGCGTCGGGCTCACATAGGCGACGAGCGCACGGTTGTCGTCACAGCCGCGCGGGACGACGACGCCGTGGGAGACCGCTTCGTGTCCGGCGAGGGCGGCTTCGATCTCCCCGAGCTCGATGCGGAAGCCACGGATCTTGACCTGATCGTCGTTGCGGCCCAGGTACTCCAGGGACCCGTCCGCCCACTGCCGCACCAGATCACCCGTCTTGTACATCCGCGCCCCGCCACGACCCCGGAAGGGATCCGACACGAACCGCTCAGCCGTCAGCTCGGGGCGGTTGAGATAACCCCGCGCCACGCCCTCACCACCCACATACAACTCACCCACGGCACCGACCGGAACCGGCCGACCACGCTCGTCCAGGACATAGATCCGCAGATCCGGGATGCGGTGACCGATCGGACTCGC
>NZ_JBEXWC010000030.1:0-73539 GCF_040629635.1 Streptomyces sp. NPDC005898
TTCCGACTCTATCAGACTCTTTCGTGTCCGATTTCCTCGGTGCCTTTCCGGTTCCCGCTCCGGCCTTTCGGCTTTCGCGTTTCCCTTTCCGGCGGCTCCGACTTTATCAGAAGTTCTGAGTCGGATTTCCCGCCCCGGTCGGAGCAGCTCCTCGCACACAGGTGCGCGGTGCTTCCCGGTTGGGCGGAGCCGTAAACCTAACGGAGCGGGGCGCCCCGATGCAAATCGAGGTGCCCCGCTCCGGAGATCACGCGGTCAGGAGGGTCAGACCTCGACGACCACGGGCAGGATCATCGGGCGTCGGCGGTAGTTGTCCGACACCCACTTGCCCAGCGTGCGGCGGATGAGCTGCTGCAGCTGGTGGGGCTCGACGACGCCGTCCTGGGCCGACTTCTCCAGGACCTCCTGGACCTTCGGGATGACGGAGGTGAAGACCCCGTCGTCGATGCCCGAGCCGCGGGCCTGGATGTGCGGACCGCCGGTGATCTTGCCGGTGCTGGAGTCCACCACGACGAAGACCGAGATGATGCCCTCGTCGCCGAGGATCTTGCGGTCCTTCAGCGCGGGCTCACCGACGTCGCCGACGGAGAGGCCGTCGACGTACACGTAGCCGGCCTGGACCTTGCCGACGATCTTCGCCTTGCCCTGGACGAGGTCCACGACGACGCCGTCCTCGGCGATCACGATGCGGTCGTGCGGGACGCCGGTCAGGGCGCCCAGCTCGGCGTTGGCGCGCAGGTGGCGCCACTCGCCGTGGACCGGCATCAGGTTCTTGGGCTTGCAGATGTTGTAGAAGTACAGCAGCTCGCCGGCCGAGGCGTGGCCGGAGACGTGCACCTTCGCGTTGCCCTTGTGGACGACGTTGGCCCCCCAGCGGGTCAGGCCGTTGATCACGCGGTAGACAGCGTTCTCGTTGCCGGGGATGAGCGACGACGCCAGGATCACCGTGTCGCCCTGGACGATGCGGATCTGGTGGTCGCGGTTGGCCATGCGGGAGAGCGCGGCCATCGGCTCGCCCTGAGAACCCGTGCAGACCAGGACGACCTGGCTGTCGGGCAGGTCGTCGAGCGTCTTGACGTCCACCACGAGGCCCGGCGGGACGCGCAGGTAGCCCAGGTCGCGGGCGATGCCCATGTTGCGGACCATCGAGCGGCCGACGAAGGCGACTCTCCGGCCGTACTCGTGCGCGGCGTCCAGGATCTGCTGGATGCGGTGCACATGGCTGGCGAAGCTCGCCACGATGATGCGCTTCTGGGCGCCGGCGAAGACGCCGCGAATCACGCCCGAGATGTCGCGCTCCGGCGGGACGAAGCCCGGCACCTCGGCGTTCGTGGAGTCGGAGAGGAGGAGGTCGATGCCCTCTTCGCTCAGCCGTGCGAACGCGTGCAGGTCGGTCAGGCGGCCGTCCATCGGCAGCTGGTCCATCTTGAAGTCACCGGTGGCGACGACCAGGCCCGCGGGGGTGCGGATGGCGACGGCCAGGGCGTCCGGGATGGAGTGGTTGACCGCGATGAACTCGCAGTCGAACGGGCCCAGGTGCTCGCGGTCGCCCTCGACGACCTCGAGCGTGTACGGACGGATGCGGTGCTCCTGGAGCTTCGCCTCGATCAGCGCCAGGGTCAGCTTGGAGCCGATCAGCGGGATGTCCGGCTTCTCGCGCAGGAGGAAGGGGACACCACCGATGTGGTCCTCGTGACCGTGCGTGAGGACGATGCCCTCGATGTCGTCGAGGCGGTCCCTGATGGACGTGAAGTCCGGCAGGATCAGGTCGATCCCGGGCTGCTCCTCCTCGGGGAAGAGCACTCCGCAGTCGACGATCAAGAGACGACCGTTGTACTCGAATACGGTCATGTTGCGGCCGATCTCGCCGAGGCCGCCGAGCGGGGTGACCCGCAGGCCGCCCTTCGGGAGCTTGGGCGGGGCGCCGAGTTCAGGATGCGGATGACTCAAAAGACTCTCCTCACCACGCGCGCCACGTACCTCCGGGGCACGTGGCGCGTATGACGTTCGTGCAGTAGCAGTTGTTGTTGGGTGGAACGTATTCAGTTGTGAAGTCCGTGGTTACAGCTGTACCCCGCCCGCGGCGAGGTCGATCTTGAGCTGTGCCGTCTCCTCGGCCGTCAGCTCCACCATCGGCAGGCGCAGCGGGCCGGCGGGGCGGCCCTGGAGGGCGAGCGCCGCCTTGGTCGTGATGACACCCTGCGTGCGGAACATGCCCGTGAAGACCGGCAGCAGCTTCTGGTGGATCTCCGTGGCCTTCTGGACGTCACCCGTGAGGTACGCCTCCAGCATCGCGCGCAGTTCGGGGGTGACGACGTGGCCCACGACGGAGACGAAGCCGCACGCGCCGACCGAAAGCAGCGGGAGGTTCAGCATGTCGTCGCCGGAGTACCAGGCCAGGCCGGAGCGGGCGATGGCCCAGCTCGCGCGGCCGAGGTCGCCCTTGGCGTCCTTGTTGGCGACGATCCGGGGGTGCTCCGCGAGGCGGACGATCGTCTCGGTGTTGATCGGTACGCCGCTGCGGCCCGGGATGTCGTAGAGCATGACCGGCAGCTCGGTGCTGTCGGCGATCGCCGTGAAGTGCCGCAGCAGTCCCTCTTGCGGGGGCTTGTTGTAGTACGGCGTGACGGTCAGGAGGCCGTGGGCGCCGGCCTGCTCGGCGGCGTGGGCGAGCTCGATGCTGTGCCGGGTGTCGTTCGTGCCGACGCCCGCGACGACGTGGGCGCGGTCTCCGACGGCGTCCAGTACGGCCCGTACGAGCTCGTTTTTCTCCGCGTCACTGACAGTCGGGGACTCGCCGGTGGTGCCGTTGATGATCAGGCCGTCATTGCCTGCGTCCACCAGGTGGGCGGCGAGCTGCTGCGCGCCGTCGAGGTCGAGTGCGCCGTCCGCCTTGAAGGGCGTGACCATGGCGGTGAGGACCCTCCCGAAGGGGGTCTGCGGAGTGGAGGTCGGAGCCATGGGTAACACGCTACTCGCTGCTCAGCACGGGGTCCCCCCTCGGGGGACGTGAGCGGACCTGACAAGTGCGGAGCCCGGCACTGCCTGCTCGGGGGTTCAAGCAGTGCCGGGTCCGTTTGATCAGGCTAGATGAACTTCACGAAGTGCCGCAATACGGACACTTCGCTCCACGTACCCGTACATCAGTGCCTTACGGCGCCACGCGTCCGTTCTTGTTGAAGGCCGCATGGGTGAGAGGCATCAGTTCCGCCCAGTACTTTTCCATCTTCTCGCCGACCATCTCGATCTCCCGCTGCGGGAAGGACGGGACCTTGGCCAGCTCGTGCTGGGTGCGCAGGCCGAGGAAGTGCATCAGCGAACGGGCGTTGCACGTCGCGTACATCGAGGAGTAGAGGCCGACGGGGAGCACGGCGCGGGCGACCTCGCGGGCGACGCCGGCGGCGAGCATCTCCTGGTACGCCTCGTAGGCCTGGCGGTAGGAGTCCTCCATGACGCGGCCGGTCAGCTCCTGCTGGGCCGGGGTGCCCTCCACGAAGACGTACTTCCCGGGGCGGCCCTCCTGGACCAGCTTGCGGGACTCGTCGGGGACGTAGAAGACGGGCTCAAGCTCCCTGTAGCGCCCCGATTCCTCGTTGTACGACCAGCCGACGCGGTGTCGCATGAACTCGCGGAAGACGAAGATGGGGGCGCTGATGAAGAACGTCATCGAGTTGTGCTCGAAGGGGCTGCCGTGGCGGTCCCGCATCAGGTAGTTGATCAGCCCCTTGGAGCGCTCCGGGTCCTTCTGGAGCTCGTCCAGCGACTGCTCGCCCGCCGTGGAGACACGGGCGGCCCACAGGACGTCGGAGTCGGTGGCGGCGTGCTTCACCAGCTCGACGGTGACCTCGCTGCGGAAGCTGGGCTTGAGGTCTTCGGTGGGGGTCTCGCTCACAGGCGGGGGTCCTTCCATGTGCATCACTCGGGCGGCGCCCACTCTATGGCCCGCCGCCGACAATCCGCCGTTCGGTGACCCGCCACGACATTCTTCGACTAATTTGCCGAAACAGGGCACCTTTTGGGCGATACGAGCGTCTGTCCAGATGAGAGAGAAAGTTCGATACCCGTGAGGAGAAGCGCGCCCCATGTTCCGTCGGCGAGAGCCCGTCCCGTTCGCCTTCATCGCCGAAGCCGACAAGTTCCGCAGCAACATCACTCCCCCGCCCCGAGAGCGCGCGTCGGCCGGTCAGATCATGGGCCGCACGCTCATAGGCCTGACCGTGGTGGCCGGTCTCGTGGGCTCCCTGCTCTTCGGGATGCCCGCCATGTCGGCGGACCAGTCGCCCGCCAAGACGCAGCAGTCCGAGGCGTCGAACGGCCGCTGACCTGCCGGGGTCGCCGGCCGGGCGGCTTCTGACCCGCCCCCACTGCCCTGAAGGCGTGGGAGGCACCCCCATGGCCCCCCGTGGGTGGTAGCGGGGGGCACGGCTCGATAGCCTCACCGGGCACAGCCCATGTGCGGATTGAGTGAGGATCAGCCCGTGCCCCTGCCTTTCCTGACCGCGGACCGCACTGTCGACGACGTGGCGGACGATGTACCGCTGCCCTTCGACGACCGTGATCAGTGGCGCCGCCCCTACCGCCCCGGCCCCTGGCGGGTCGGCGCCGCCGCGCTCTCGCTGCTGCTCGCCTCGTATCTGCTCTTCGCCGCCGTGATCGTCGCGTTCGCGGACTCGCTCACGGGTGGCGCGATCTGCGCCGCTCTGGCCGTGGCCGTCATCGTCGGCTCCCTGCGCCTGCTGCGCGTGGGCACCTGGGTGAGCGCGCGCGGGGTGCGCCGGGTCGGCTTCCTGCGCACGCGGACCGTGCCGTGGGAGCAGATCTCCGCCGTGCGGACCGCGCAGCAGCCCGTGCGGTGGATGGGGCTGCCCCGCACCGTGCAGGGGCAGGCCCTCATCCTCGTACGCCGTGGTGAGGCGGCCGACGGGCAGCTGCTGATGACCGACCGCAACGCCGACTTCCTGGCCCGGCACGAGGCCTTCAACCAGGCCGCCGACTCCATCGAGGGGTGGGCCGAGGAGTACCGGCCCACGGCCTGATCAGACGTTGACCGGCTTGCCCGCGTGCAGGGCGATCGCCCGCTGCATGGCCTTGCGCGCGCGGGGAGTGTCCCGCGCGTCGTGGTAGGCGACGGCGAGGCGGAACCAGCAGCGCCAGTCGTCCGGCGCGTCCTCCGTCTCGGCCTTGCGGCGGGCGAAGACCTCGTCGGCCGAGTCGCGGTCGATGCGGCCGCCCGGGGTGCGCCTCAGCTCGTCGACGGGCAGTCCGCCCTCGGCCTCCAGCTCGGCGGCGAGACGGTTGGCGCGCTGGACGAACTGGGTGTTCTTCCAGAGGAACCAGATGCCGATGAACGGCAGGATCAGCACCGCGACACCGAAGGTGACGGTGAGCACGGTGCCGTGCTGGATCAGGAGCACGCCACGGCTGCCGACCAGGACGAAGTAGACGACGAGGACGGCCGCCGTGACGGCGTAGGTGATCTTCGCTCGCATGGGGTCCGCTTCCCGGTCAGCCGAGGTCCAGGAAGTGTTCCAGGCCGAAGGTCAGGCCAGGAGTGCTCACCACCCGGCGCGCGCCGAGCAGGATGCCCGGCATGAAGCTGCTGTGGTGCAGCGAGTCGTGGCGGACGGTCAGGGTCTCCCCCTCGCCGCCCAGCAGGACCTCCTGGTGCGCGAGGAGCCCCCGCAGGCGCACGGAGTGCACCGGTACCCCGTCGACGTCCGCGCCGCGGGCGCCGTCCAGCGCCGTCGACGTGGCGTCGGGCTGGGCCGGGCTGCCCGCGCGGCGGCGGGCCTCGGCGATGAGCTGGGCGGTGCGGGTGGCGGTGCCGCTGGGGGCGTCCGCCTTGTTCGGGTGGTGCAGCTCGACGACCTCGACGGACTCGAAGTAGGGCGCCGCGAGCTGTGCGAACCGCATCGTCAGGACGGCGCCGATGGAGAAGTTCGGGGCGATCAGCACGCCCGTCTCCGGGGACGCCGCCAGCGACGTACGCAGCTGCGCGAGGCGCTCGTCGGTCCAGCCGGTCGTGCCGACCACGGCGTGGATGCCGTGGCGCACGCAGAAGTCGAGGTTGCCCATCACCGCGTCGGGGTGGGTCAGTTCGACCGCGACCTGGGCGCCGGACTCGGTGAGGGTCTCCAGCTGGTCCCCTCGGCCGAGCGCCGCGACCAGTTCCATGTCGTCGGCGGCCTCGACGGCCTTGACGGCCTCGGAGCCGATGCGGCCCCTGGCGCCGATGACCGCCACGCGCAGCTTGCTCATGTCCTTCATTCCTTACGTCGAGCCCTGAGGCGTTGGGCCTTGCGTGTCAGGCGACCACGTCGTGGAGGCGGGCCGCCTGCTTGTCCTTGAGCGGGCCGATGGCCGCGAGGGACGGGCGGCGGCCGAGGACGTCACGGGCCACTTCGCGCACCTCGTCGGGGGTGACCGCGGAGATCTTGGCCAGCATCTCGTCGACCGACATGTGCTCGCCCCAGCACAGCTCGCTCTTGCCGATGCGGTTCATCAGGGCGCCGGTGTCCTCCAGGCCGAGGACGGTGGAGCCCGCGAGCTGGCCGATGGCGCGGCCGATCTCGTCGTCCGACAGGCCGTGCTGCGCGACCTGGTCCAGCTCGTCGCGGCAGATCCTCAGCACGTCGTGCACCTGGCTCGGGCGGCAGCCCGCGTACACGCCGAAGAGTCCGGTGTCCGCGAAGCCCGAGGTGTACGAGTACACGCTGTAGGCCAGGCCGCGCTTCTCCCGCACCTCCTGGAAGAGGCGGGAGGACATGCCGCCGCCGAGCGCGGTGTTCAGGACACCGAGGGCCCAGCGGCGCTCGTCGGTGCGGGCCAGGCCCGGCATGCCGAGGATGACGTGGGCCTGCTCGGTCTTGCGGTTGATGAGCTCGACGCGGCCCGAGGTGCGCAGGGCGCGGGAGCCCTGGCGCGGGGGCAGGGGGGTGGCGTCGGTGCGCCCGAGGGCGCCGGCCTTCTCGAAGGCGGCGCGGACCTGGCGTACGACCTTGTTGTGGTCGATGTTGCCCGCGGCGGCGACCACCAGGTGCGTGGGGTCGTAGTGCTTCTTGTAGAAGCGGCGGATGCGGTCGGCGTCGAGGGCGTTGATGGTCTCCTCGGTGCCGAGGACCGGGCGGCCGAGGGGGGTGTCGCCGAGCATCGTGTGCGCGAACAGGTCGTGCACGCAGTCGCCCGGGTCGTCCTCGGTCATCGCGATCTCTTCGAGGATGACGCCGCGCTCGGCGTCGACGTCCTCCTGGCGGATCAGGGAGCCCGTCAGCATGTCGCAGACGACGTCGATGGCCAGCGGCAGGTCCGTGTCGAGCACGCGCGCGTAGTAGCACGTGTACTCCTTCGCCGTGAAGGCGTTCATCTCGCCGCCGACCGCGTCGAGCGCGGAGGAGATGTCCAGGGCACTGCGCTTCTTGGTGCCCTTGAAGAGGAGGTGCTCCAGGTAGTGCGTGGCGCCGTTCAGCGACGGGGTCTCGTCGCGTGAGCCGACGTTCGCCCAGATGCCGAAGGTGGCGGAGCGGACGGAGGGCAGGGTCTCGGTGACGACGCGCAGGCCTCCGGGGAGGGTCGTCCTGCGGACGGTGCCGATGCCGTGCTCGCCCTTGATGAGGGTTTGGGTACGGGCGACGGCCCGCGCCTCCGAGGAGGTGCGGGCCGTCGTCGTGGTGCTACGCGACGTCACTTGTCGGTGTCGTCCTTCTGGTCGGCGGCCTGCTCGTCGCCCTCTTCGCCGTCGATGACGGGGATGAGGGAGAGCTTGCCGCGGGAGTCGATCTCGGCGATCTCGACCTGGACCTTCTGGCCCACGCCGACGACGTCCTCGACGTTCTCCACGCGCTTGCCGCCGGCGAGCTTGCGGATCTGCGAGATGTGCAGCAGACCGTCCTTGCCGGGCATGAGCGAGACGAACGCGCCGAAGGTCGTCGTCTTCACGACGGTGCCCAGGTAGCGCTCGCCGACCTCCGGCATGGTCGGGTTGGCGATGCCGTTGATCGTGGCGCGGGCGGCCTCGGCCTGCGAGCCCTGGGCGGCACCGATGTAGATGGTGCCGTCGTCCTCGATCGTGATGTCGGCGCCGGTGTCCTCCTGGATCTGGTTGATCATCTTGCCCTTGGGGCCGATGACCTCACCGATCTTGTCCACGGGGATCTTGACGGTGATGATCCGCGGGGCGTTCGGGGACATCTCGTCCGGGACGTCGATGGCCTCGTTCATGACGTCCAGGATGTGCAGACGCGCGTCACGGGCCTGCTTCAGCGCGGCGGCCAGGACCGAGGCGGGGATGCCGTCGAGCTTGGTGTCGAGCTGGAGCGCGGTCACGAACTGCTTGGTGCCGGCGACCTTGAAGTCCATGTCGCCGAAGGCGTCCTCCGCACCGAGGATGTCGGTGAGGGTGACGTAGTGCGTCTCGCCGTCGATCTCCTGGGAGATCAGGCCCATGGCGATACCGGCGACGGCGGCCTTCAGCGGCACACCGGCGTTCAGCAGCGACATGGTGGAGGCGCAGACGGAGCCCATGGACGTCGAGCCGTTGGAGCCGAGGGCCTCGGAGACCTGACGGATCGCGTAGGGGAACTCCTCGCGCGTCGGCAGCACCGGCACGATCGCGCGCTCGGCGAGCGCGCCGTGGCCGATCTCGCGGCGCTTGGGGGAGCCGACGCGGCCGGTCTCGCCGGTGGAGTACGGCGGGAAGTTGTAGTTGTGCATGTAGCGCTTGCGCGTCACCGGGGACAGCGTGTCGAGCTGCTGCTCCATACGGAGCATGTTCAGCGTGGTGACACCCAGGATCTGGGTCTCGCCGCGCTCGAAGAGCGCCGAGCCGTGCACGCGCGGGATGGCCTCGACCTCGGCGGCGAGGGTGCGGATGTCGGTGACACCGCGACCGTCGATCCGCTTCTTCTCCTTGATGACGCGCTCACGGACCAGGGACTTGGTCAGCGAGCGGTACGCGGCGGAGATCTCCTTCTCGCGGCCCTCGAACTTCGGGAGCAGCTTCTCGCCGGCCAGCGCCTTGACGCGGTCCAGCTCGGCCTCGCGCTCCTGCTTGCCGGCGATGGTGAGCGCCTGGGCCAGCTCGGTCTTGACCGCGGCGGTCAGGGCCTCCAGGACGTCGTCCTCGTAGTCGAGGAAGATCGGGAACTCACCGACGGGCTTGGCGGCCTTGGCGGCGATGTCCGACTGGGCCTTGCACAGGAGCTTGATGAAGGGCTTGGAGGCCTCGAGGCCGGCGGCCACGACCTCCTCGGTGGGCGCCTCGGCGCCGCCCTTGACGAGCTCGATGGTCTTCTCGGTGGCCTCGGCCTCGACCATCATGATCGCGACGTCGCCGTCCTCCAGGACGCGACCGGCGACGACCATGTCGAAGACGGCGTCCTCAAGCTCGGTGTGCGTCGGGAAGGCGACCCACTGGCCCTTGATGAGGGCCACGCGCGTGGCGCCGATCGGGCCCGAGAAGGGCAGGCCGGCCAGCTGCGTGGAGCAGGAGGCGGCGTTGATCGCGACCACGTCGTACAGGTGGTCGGGGTTGAGAGCCATGATCGTCTCGACGACCTGGATCTCGTTGCGCAGGCCCTTCTTGAAGGAAGGGCGCAGCGGGCGGTCGATCAGGCGGCAGGTGAGGATCGCGTCCTCGGAGGGGCGGCCCTCGCGGCGGAAGAAGGAGCCGGGGATCTTGCCGGCCGAGTACATGCGCTCCTCGACGTCCACCGTGAGGGGGAAGAAGTCGAGCTGGTCCTTGGGCTTCTTGGACGCGGTGGTGGCCGAGAGGACCATCGTGTCGTCGTCCAGGTAGGCCACGGCGGAGCCGGCGGCCTGACGGGCCAGACGGCCCGTCTCGAAGCGGATGGTGCGGGTGCCGAAGGTGCCATTGTCGATGACGGCCTCGGCGTAGTGGGTCTCGTTCTCCACTGTTCTCCTACGTGTCTACGTTTCGTCTTCTCGCCGTCCGGGCCCGTGTGGTCCGGAGGCGGCGCCCCGTGGGTCCTTCGTGGACCGGGACTGGGTGGAGAAGCGCGCCGTGGGTGCGGGCCGGTCTTCGATCGAAGCACCCGGGGATGTCTCCCGGGGGCCACTACCGAGGACCGGCGGCGGCGAGGTGCGCCTCTCCCTCATGGGGTCGTGCTCCACGTCCCTGGGGCCGGTGGATCTTCCATGATCCCTACCCGCGGGGACGTGCTTTCATCACCCACACTACAAAAGCGTCGGTGGCAGCGCGCACGTACGGCAGCGCACGTACGGCAAAGGGAGCGGCCCCCTTCGAGTGCTTCGAGTGGGAACCGCTCCCTCCACGGCGTCTTACTTGGCGCCCGCCGCACCGCGGCGGATGCCGAGGCGCTCGACCAGGGCGCGGAAGCGCTGGATGTCCTTCTTGGCCAGGTACTGCAGCAGGCGGCGACGCTGGCCGACCAGGATCAGCAGACCACGACGGGAGTGGTGGTCGTGCTTGTGCGTCTTGAGGTGCTCGGTCAGGTCCGAGATGCGGCGCGAGAGCATGGCGACCTGGACCTCGGGGGAGCCGGTGTCGCCCTCCTTCTGGCCGAACTCGGTGATGATCTGCTTCTTCGTAGCAGTGTCGAGCGACACGCGTACTCCTCGTGATGTCTTCGAGTGCCTCCGAGTGCCCCTGGTCTACATCTCAGGGGAGCTTCCGTGACTCGGGAGGCGGGGATGAGCCGTCGGGCGCGGATTCCGGTCCCGGGGACCAGGGCGCAGACAGACGGTCGTCAAACAGGGTACCAGTCGGCTTGAGCGGGCTTCGCCTCCGGGCGGCGGGGCCGTCAGCTCGTCATGGCTCTGGCCCTGGCGTAGACGTCGAAGACCGCGAGGGTCAGCGGCACCAGGGTCAGGAGGACGAAGCCCTCGGCGATCTCCAGGAAGCGGCCCCAGAAGGGTGTCACACCCGCGCGCGGGCCCGCGTGCGAGCCCGTGTGCGGGCCCGCGTGCGGGACGATCAGGGCGATGCCGGTGGCCAGCGCCGTGGCCGTGGCGATCGCGGCGGCGAGCCAGACGGTACGCAGGTCGAGCGCGGCCGGGTCGCCGGCCTGGGCGGCGCGCAGGACGCCCCGCGGCGGGTCGAGGCACAGCCCCGCGCCGAGCAGGACGAGCGCCGTGAGGCCGGCGGCGAGGGCCGCCGCGACCTGCGCGGTGTAGCGGAAGAGCTGGGCGCGGGTGAGCATCGCGATGCCGGTGGCGAGGGCGAGGAGCTGCGCCCATGCGTCGTCGGAGAAGCCGAGGACGGCCGCGGAGCCCACGACGACCAGGGCGCAGCCGCCCACCAGGCCGATCAGCAGCTCGTGACCGCGGCGGGCCCGGGCGGCGACGCGCTCGGCGTCGATGGGTTCCTGTGGGGTGTGCTCCGGTTCGTGGGGGCCGTGGCCGCGGTCCGCGCTCTCGTCGCGTCCCTCGCCTCGCTCCTCTCCCTCCCCCGGGTCTGGTGATCACCATGGGAGCGGGCCGGTCCGCCGCGCCCGCCTGGGAGTGGATCAAGTGGCTGCCGCGCAGCCAGTCGCCGGGGCCGCGGACGGGGCCGGCGGCCGCTGCCTTGTCAGCGGTGATCCGACGGGCCTGGAAACCATGCTCGCGGCCCGCCAACTGGCGCTGCTGCGCGAACCGTTCGGCGTTGACGAAACCGAACCCCTGCTGGCCGAGCTGGAGTTCACCGTCCTGCTGAACCTGGGCCGCGCGGAGTCGGAGGACTCGCAGGAAGGCATGGGCCCGCACGGGCTGCGTGTCGGCGCCACAGGGCAACTTCGTCCTCGCCGACGGCCTGACGCCGGTCGACCCGGCGGACGACTCGATCCGGGCTACGAGAAGGCGTGGGCGGCGATGCCGCAACGCCTGAACAGGGGAGGATCACCCCAAGTAGGGTGGACGCGCAGCTCTTTCGTAGCTCTTTCGTACGTTGTGAAGGGACCCCTCCGCCATGACCGACGCCCACGACGCCGAGGCCCAGGACATCAAGACCCAGGACATCGAGGCCCAGGAGAAGGTGCGTAAGGAACGCGAGAAGGAGGAGCTCTACGCCCTCGACATCTCCGGCGCCGAATGGCACAGCGCGCCGGGCACCGAGGAACACGAGGAGCGGGTGGAGATCGCCTACCTCCCCGAGGGCGCCGTGGCTATGCGCTCGTCGCTGGACCCGGAGACGGTGCTGCGGTACACGGAGGCGGAGTGGCGGGCGTTCGTGCTGGGCGCCAGGGACGGGGAGTTCGACCTGGAGCCGTCGCCGCGGAACGGTGGGGTTGCCGCGGAGGGATGAGGGGCCGCTGCCGGGTGGCGGCGGGGTCGGTCTCTGCCTAGTGACGGTGGGGCCGTGAGGCAACAACGGTGATGGCGTGATGACGCAGGTCACGGACGTCGAGACCGGATTGTTGGGTGCCGCTCGGCGGATCGATTGAGGGCGGGGGCGGGTCGTTCATGCGCTGCGTATTCGGGGCGTTCCGGGCACTGTTGAGTGGTTTGCCCGGCGCCTTTCGTGGCGTGTGGATCACCCCTGCGCCGAGCGGGGCGCGAAGGGCGGCGCGGGCGGGGTGGGCTGCCCTGCCGTGCCGGTGGTTTTGGTGATTAGTCTGGGGCGGGACGCGACGCCGGAAACCCGCCAGCGGGCCGCGGGCGTCCTCAACGGGGAGAGCCAGGCGGATCGGACGACAGGAACGGTCGCCCCCCACCACGGCACGAGGGTGCTCGACCACACCAGGAGGCATTGTGAACAGCGATCGGGACGAGATCCGCGGGGGCTGGGACACACCCGTCGATGATCAGTCCGACGCGGAGTCCGCCGCCGAGACGACGGGCGAGTTCACCATCGACTACGCGCCGCCCGCCTGGTATACGCAGAACGCTTCGGGCAGTACGGAGGAGACGCCCTCGGGGGCGTCCGCCAGCTCTGATTCGGGCGGCTCCGACGGCTCCGGTTCGGGCGGTTCTGACGACTCCGGTTCGGGCGGCTCCGGTCCGGTTCTTCCTGCGTCGGACGGCTCTACTTCGGTCGTCTCTGGGGCGGGCGGCTCTGATTCCGAGGGTTCGGCTCCCTCTGCGGGCAGTGAATCCGCGTCGGGTCGTTCCGGCGGCGCGGCGGAGGTGCCGTCGGTTCCTGCCATGCCGTCTTTCGCTCCGCCCGTTGGGCCTGTGCCGCCCGCCCCTGCCGAGGCACCGGTCGAGGACGCCTCGAACTCCGTGCCCAGCGTCGTGCCGAAGCTGCCGGTGGGGAGTGGGTTCCGGCCCGCCGCTCGCGAGGAGGAGCCGGCGGCCGGTGGCGGGGTCACCGACTGGAGCAGCGCCGTTGCCGGGCCCGCCGCCTCCGTTCACGTGACCGGTGTCGTACCCAAGGACGAGGTCGATGCCCTCGCGGAAGCCAAGGCCAAGGCCGAGGCGGAGTCCGAGCCTGAGGCTGAGACTGACGCCGTCAAGCCCGTCGACGGGAGTGGCGACCTTGAGAGCGGGGCCACCATGCGGTTCTCCGCTCGCGCCCTCCAGCGGGAGATCGAGAAGCGCTCCGCCGCCTCGGCACCCGAGTCGGGGGAAGAAGCAGACGCAGAGGCAGAGTCTGCGGTACGGGTCGTTCCCGTCGCTCAAGGCGAGGCGCGGTCGGAGGGCCGCGATGACGCCGTTGCGGGGAGCTCACCTGCGAGTGACCCCGGCGTGAGCGCCGGCGCGGTCTCCGGTGACGCCGAGGCTCCTGCGGGCGAAGAGTCCGTCGGGTCCCCGGCCGCCGCCGGGGAGCACGGTGTGCCGCCTCAGGACTCCGCCCCCGCCGTCAGCGCGGACGACGTGCAGGACTCCGTGCCGCGCTCGTGGGCTCCGCCGCCGCCCGCCCCGCAGAGCGGCATTCCGCCGTTGCCGCCCGCCTACCAGCCCGCGGCCCCGACTTCCGCCCCGCAGTGGCCCGCGCCCACGCACGCCTCGCCGCCCGCGGCCCCGGTTCAGGCCGAGCCGGCGCCCGTGCCCGCTCCGCCCGCCCCCGAGCCCGTGCAGGCGCAGACTCCGCCTCCCGCTGCGGTGCCTCAGCAGGCGCCGGTCCAGCCCCAACCGCAGCCGCAAGTCCCGGTCCAGCAGCCTCAGGGTGCGTACGGTTTTCCGCAGGCGGCGCCCGGCGCGCCCTTCACGCCTGCGCAGCCTCCCGTCCAGGCCCAGCCCCCGGCGCCCGCGCCCGCGACCGCGCCGCAGGCCGGATACGGGTTCCCGCAGCAGGGCGCCTCTGCCGCCGCCGGGGCCAACTCGCCCGCACCGGGCGCCGGTTACGGCTTCCCCCAGCCGCCCGCCCCGCAGGCGCAGCAGCCGCAGGCGCAACCGCCTCAGGTCCCGCACCAACAGGCCCCGCAGCCTCAGCCTCAGCAGGGCCAGCCGCCCGTCGACCCCCGTACCGGCACCGCCTGGCCGCAGCCCGTGCGGCACGATCAGCGGGAGCGGACCAACCCGGGGGCTCCCCTCGGTTACACCGCCGCCGTCGAACTGTCCTCCGACCGGCTGCTGCGCAATACCAAGCCGAAGGCCAAGAGCAGCCGGGCCGGGGGCGGTTCGCGGTTCAAGCTCGGCGGCAAGAAGGAAGAGGCCGAGCGGCAACGCAAGTTGGAGCTGATCCGCACGCCGGTGCTCTCCTGCTACCGCATCGCCGTCATCAGCCTGAAGGGTGGCGTGGGCAAGACGACCACGACCACCGCGCTGGGCTCGACGCTGGCCACCGAGCGGCAGGACAAGATCCTCGCCATCGACGCCAACCCCGACGCCGGTACGCTCGGGCGGCGCGTGCGGCGCGAGACCGGGGCCACCATCCGTGACCTCGTCCAGGCGATCCCGTACCTCAACTCGTACATGGACATCCGGCGCTTCACCTCGCAGGCGTCGTCCGGTCTCGAGATCATCGCCAATGACGTCGACCCGGCCGTGTCGACCACGTTCAACGACGAGGACTACCGGCGCGCGATCGACGTACTCGGCAAGCAGTACCCGATCATCCTGACGGACTCCGGCACGGGCCTGCTGTACAGCGCCATGCGGGGCGTGCTCGATCTCGCCGATCAGCTGATCATCATCTCGACGCCGTCGGTGGACGGGGCGAGCAGCGCGTCCACGACGCTGGACTGGCTGTCCGCGCACGGGTACGCCGATCTCGTCTCGCGGTCCATCACCGTCATCTCCGGTGTGCGCGAGACCGGCAAGATGATCAAGGTCGATGACATCGTGTCCCACTTCGAGACGCGGTGCCGGGGTGTCGTCGTCGTCCCCTTCGACGAGCACCTCGCCGCCGGCGCGGAGGTCGATCTCGACATGATGCGGCCGAAGGTGCGGGAGGCGTACTTCAACCTGTCGGCGATGGTGGCCGAGGACTTCGTACGGGCGCAGCAGCAGCAAGGGCTCTGGACGTCGGACGGGAATCCGCCGCCGCACGTGGCTCCGCCGCTGCCCGGCCAGCAGGTCGCCTCGCCCGGCGGGCAGCCTCAGCCGTACGCCCCCGCGCCGCAGCCTCAGCCTCAGCCGTACGCTCCTGCCCCGCCGCCGCAGGGACAGCAGCCCCAGCCGCCGGCACCCCAGCACCAGCAGACGTACCCCCCGCAGCCAGGTGCGCCCCAGGCGTGGCCGTCGCAGGCGCCGCACCAGCCCCAGCAGCCCTACCAACCGCAGCCCCAGCAGCAGCCCTACCAGCCCCAGCCGCACCAGCCCCCCGCCCACGACGGCCAGGCGCCCCCGCCCGCCATCCAGCCCGGGGCACCCTTCCAGCCGCCCCAGCCCCAGCAGCCCCAGCAGCCCCAGCAGTAAGCCCCGTCGTCCCCAGCGGGCCCGCGCCGTTCCCCGGCGCGGGCCCGTTCCCGTTCCGCCCCTCGCGTGCCGGGCGGAACGCCTGCCCACGGCGTGGCCCGTCGTACCGCCACCCCCTCACCAGCCACGCGTCAGAGGTCTTGACCAATGCGGGTGAAATTCCGGTCAACTCGTTATTTCCGCAGGCCACATGGGGTTCACCTGCCGTTGACTCGCCCAGACCGCCGCTGGTAGACACACACATCAACCCGCTGACGTCCCTTGATCTACCAGCGTGCCACCAGCCATCCCTGCGCGAGCGATGACGCGAGGTCACCGACCCATGGACACACAAGATCAGCACGGCAGACCAGCACCCCCCGACACCTCACCGGCCGCCCCCGCACCCGCCGCCGGGCCCCACCCGCGGAGCCACGGCACGCGCCGTCGCCGCCTGAGGCCCCTCCTCGCCGCGGGCGCCGCCGCGTTCACCCTTACGGCCGGTCTCGCCACGCCTCTCGCCCCCGCCCCGCAGCAGGCCGCGGCCGAGGACGGCGGCGGCAAGAAGGTCCTGACCGTCGCCGTGGCGCAGAGTGTCGACTCGCTCAGCCCCTTCCTCGCCCAGCGGCTGCTCAGCACCAGCGTCCACCGGCTGACGTACGAGTACCTGACGAACTACGACGCCGAGAACAACAAGGCGATCGCCGGGTTCGCCACCGACTGGAAGCCCTCGGCCGACAAGCTGACCTGGACGTACACCATCCGGTCCGACTCCACCTGGTCGGACGGCAAGAAGGCGACGGCCGCGGACGCCGCCTGGACGTTCAACAAGGTGATGTCCAAGGAGGGCACCGCCACCGCGAACTCCAACTTCGTCACCAACTTCCGCAAGGTGACCGCGCCCAGCCCCACCAAGCTCGTCATCGAGCTGAAGAAGCCGCAGGCCACCATGGCCGCGCTCGATGTGCCGATCGTTCCCCGGCACGTGTGGGAGAAGGTCGACGACCTCTCGAAGTTCAACAACGACAAGGACTTCCCCGTCGTCGGCAACGGCCCGTTCGTCCTGACGGACTACAAGGTCGACCAGTACGTGCGGCTCAAGGCCAACAAGCACTTCTGGCGCGGCGCGCCCAAGTTCGACGAGCTGGTCTTCAAGACGTACAAGGACCAGGACGCGGCCGTCTCCGCCCTCAGGAAGGGCGAGGTCTCCTTCGTCGCCGGGCAGCCCGCCCTCACGCCGGCGCAGGCCACGTCCCTGGAGAACGAGAAGAACATCAAGGTCAACGAGGGGCCCGGCCGCCGCTTCTTCGCCATCGCCACCAACCCGGGCGCGAAGACGCGGGACGGGAAGAAGTTCGGTGACGGACACCCCGCGCTGCTGGACAAGCGGGTCCGCCAGGCGCTGTTCCTCTCCGTCGACCGCGGGACCCTCGTGGACAAGGTGTTCCAGGGCAACGCCGTCGAGGGCGCCGGCTACATCCCGCCGCGCTTCTCCGACTACGCCTGGAAGCCCGCCGCCGGCCAGGAGATGACGTACGACCCGAAGAAGGCCGCGCGCCTCCTCGACGAGGCCGGGTACGAGGAGAACGGTGACGGCGAGCGCGTCGGCAAGGACGGCAGGCCGCTCAACCTGCGCATCCTGTGTCACGCCACCGACCCCAACGACAAGGCGGTCGGCAAGTACCTGAAGGAGTGGTGGGGCGACCTCGGGATCGGGCTCAAGGTCAACTGCCTCGACGACGTCTCCGTGCCCTGGTACGCGGGTGAGTACGATCTGGCGTTCGACGGCTGGTCCGTCAACCCCGACCCCGACTTCGTGCTCGGCATCCACACCTGCGCCGCGCTGCCGGTGAAGGCCAAGGAGAGCGCCGCCACCGACAACTTCATCTGCGACAAGAAGTACGACGAGCTGTACGCGAAGCAGCTGGCCGAGTACGACCCCGCCAAGCGGGCAAAGATCGTCAGGCGGATGCAGTCGTGGCTGTACGACTCCGGGTACATGAACGTCCTCGCGTACCCGAACGCCGTCGAGGCCTACCGCACCGACCAGATCAAGTCCATCACCACCATGCCGAAGGCCGCGGGGAACATCTACGGCCAGGACGGATATTGGAGCTGGTGGTCGGCGGTCCCCGCGGCGGGGAAGAGTTCCTCCAAGGACGGCGGCTCGACCGGTGTCATCATCGGTATCGCCGCTGCCGCGGTGGTGCTCGTGGGCGGCGGAATCCTGTTCGCCCTGCGCCGCCGTTCCACCGCAGAGGACCGCGAGTAACGCATGACCGCTGACAGCAACCCCGCACTGCTCGACACCGAGGGCCCGCTGGGCCCCGGGGCCGGCGGCGGCCCGGCCGATGCCGGGTCGCCGTCGGCCCGCGGGCCACGCGCCCGCACCACCCGCGCCTATCTCCGCTATGTGGCGGGCAAGCTCGGCGGCGCGATCGTCTCGCTGTTCGCCGTGCTCGTCACCAGCTTCTTCCTCTTCCGGCTCATCCCCGGCGACCCCGTCAAGCAGATGACCGGCGGCAAGCGCGTCTCGGCCGAGCAGCTCGCCGCCATGCGCGAGGAGTTCGGCCTCGACCAGCCGGTCATGACCCAGTTCCTCGACTACACCGGCAACGTCCTGACCGGCGATTTCGGCACGTCCTACCAGTTCCACGCGCCCGTCCTCGACAAGATCACGGAGGCGCTGCCCGCCACACTGCTCCTCACCGGAACGGCCTACGTCCTCTACACGCTGCTCGGCATCTGGCTGGGCACGCGCACCGCCTGGCGCAACGGCGGACTCGGCGACCGCCTCAACACCGGGCTCGCGCTGACGCTGTACTCCGTGCCGTCGTTCTGGCTCGGACTGCTGCTGATCATCACCTTCTCGGTGGGGATCGGGCCGATTCCCGGCATGTTCCCCACGGGCGGCCTGGAGTCGGGCGGCGAGACGGGCTTCGCGTACGTCGTCGACGTCGCCCACCACATGGTGCTGCCCGTCATCACGCTGGTCGCCGTCGGATACGCCCAGACGCTGCTCGTGATGCGGTCCTCGCTCCTGGACGAGATGGGCGGCGACTACCTGACGACCGCGCGGGCCAAGGGGCTCCGCGACGACCTCGTGCGCCGCCGGCACGCCGTGCCCAACGCGCTGCTGCCCACCGTCACCCTGATGTTCGTCAATCTCGGCACGGTGGTGGCGGGCGCCATCCTCGTCGAGACCGTCTTCTCCTGGCCGGGGCTCGGCGGGCTGTTCTACTCGGCGCTGAGCGTGCCCGACCTGCCGCTCGTGCAGGGCCTGTTCTTCGTCTTCTCCACCGCGGTGATCCTGATGAACACCCTGGCCGACGTGATCTATCCGCTGCTCGATCCCCGGGTGGGCCGATGACGACCGAATCCGCACCGACCACCCCCGCCGCGCCGGCCAAGAGCGCGCGCTCCCTCGCCCGGACCCGGCGCCGGCACTCCGCGGCACGCTTCTGGCGGGAGTACCGCACACACCGGGCCGGCCTCGTCGGCCTCGCCGCGCTCGTCGTGATCGCCCTCGCCGCCGTCCTCGCGCCGCTGCTCGTCGGCTCGGACGCGCAGAGCGTGACCGACGCGCCGGGCAGGCCGATGGAGTCGCCGAGCGCCGCGTACCCGCTCGGCACCGACCAGTTCGGGCGCGACCTGCTCGGCCTGCTGGTGTGGGGCGCGCGCATGTCGCTGACCGTGGGGCTGCTCGCCGCCGTGCTCTCGGTGGCCATCGGCACGCTCGTCGGCATCACGGCGGGCCACTTCAAGGGCTGGTACGCCACGGTGATCATGCGTGTCACCGACTGGTTCCTGGTGATGCCGACGCTGGTCCTCGCCATCGCCCTCGCCGCGGTGCTCTCCGGCTCGATCTGGACGATCATCCTGGCGATCGGCGTGACGACCTGGCCGACCACGGCCCGCCTGGTGCGCGCGCAGACGCTCGCGGTCGAGTCCCGGCCCTACATCGAACGGGCCCGGGCGCTCGGCGGCGGCCACGGCCACATCATGACCCGGCACGTCCTGCCCAATGTCATGCCGCTCGTCCTCGCGCAGACCACCCTCGTCATCTCCGGTGCCATCCTCACCGAGGCGACACTCGCCTTCCTCGGCCTCGGCGACCCGACGAGCGTCTCCTGGGGCGGCCTGCTCCAGGACGCCCGTGAGGCCGGGGCGGTCAGCGCCGGCCACTGGTGGTACCTCGCCCCGCCCGGCCTCGCCATCGCGATCGTCGCCCTGGCGTTCACGCTGTGCGGGCGCGCCGTGGAATCCGTGCTCAACCCCAGGCTGGGGGCCACCCGTTGAACGACGTACGAAAGACGCCAGGGGCCCGGCTCCTCGACGTGCGCGACCTGGAGGTGACGTACCCGAACGGCGCCGCCGCCGTGCGTGGCGTGCACCTCCATGTCGACGCGGGCCAGAAGCTCGGTGTCGCCGGCGAGTCGGGCTGCGGCAAGTCCACGCTCGCGCTGGCCCTGCTGCGGCTGCTCCCCGCGGGCACGAAGGTCTCCGGCGAGGTCCTGCTCGACGGGGAGGACGTCCTCACCATGAAGTGGGGGCGGGTCCGCGCGGTGCGCTGGGCGGGCGCCTCGATCGTCTTCCAGGGCGCGATGCACTCGCTGAACGCCGTGCACCGCGTCGGCGACCAGATCGCCGAGCCGATCCTGCTGCACAAGAAGGCGACGCAGGCCGGCGCGCGCAAGAAGGTCGGCGAGCTGCTCGAACACGTGGGGCTGCCCGCCGCCCGCGCGCAGGCCTACCCGCACGAGCTGTCCGGCGGCCAGCGGCAGCGCGTGATGATCGCCATGGCGCTGGCCTGCGACCCCCGGCTGATCGTCGCGGACGAGCCGACCACCGCGCTCGACGTGATGATCCAGGCGCAGATCCTGCGCCTGATCCAGCAGCTGGTCCGTGAGCAGGACCTCGGCCTGGTGATGATCAGCCACGACCTGGCGGTGCTCTCCGACACCTGCGACCGGCTCGCGGTGATGTACGCGGGCCGCGTCGTCGAGGAGGGCCCGGCCACCCAGGTCTACGAGAGCGCCCGGCACCCCTACGGGCAGGCCCTGTCGGCGGCCTTCCCGAGGATCGGGGACGCGGCGTCCCGGTTCGCGCCGCGCGGTCTGCCGGGCGACCCGCCCGACCCCTCCGCGCTGCCCACCGGCTGCACGTTCCATCCGCGCTGTCCCGTCGCCCTGGACGTCTGCGCGACACAGGACCAGAAGCTGCGGGACGCGGGCCCGCGCCACCGCGCCGCGTGCGTCCACGCGGGGGCGCCGCTGCCCGCGCAGCCCACCTCGGCGCCCCCGGCCGCGGAGCGCGCGCCGTGACCGAAAGCCTCCGTGACCCCGTGAAGAGGAACCGCGCATGACCACTCGCGAGCCCGGCGGCCCCCTGCTGTCCGCAGCCGATCTGCACATCGCCTTCCCCGGCCGCCGGGGCGCGCCGACCGCGCGGGCGGTGGACGGCGTCGACCTCGACATCCAGGGCGGTGAGATCGTCGCCCTGGTCGGCGAGTCGGGCTGCGGCAAGACGACGCTGGCCCGCTCCCTGCTCGGGCTCGTGCCGCCGACCTCCGGCACGGTGACGTTCGCCGGGCGGCCGCTGGAGTACTCGGGGCGCGCCCTCAAGGCGTACCGCAAGCGCGTCCAGCTGGTCCTCCAGGACCCCAGCGGGTCGCTCAACCCCCGGCACACGGTGTACGAGGCCGTCGCCGAGGGGCTGCGCATCCACCGGTACGCGGGCGACGAGCGGGCGGCGGTCGCCGAGGCACTCTCCCGGGCGGGGCTGCGGCCGCCGGAGCGGTTCTTCCTGCGCTACCCGCACGAGCTGTCGGGCGGCCAGCGCCAGCGGGTCGTCATCGCGGGCGCGCTGGTCCTGCAACCGGAACTCATCGTCGCCGACGAGCCGGTGGCGTCCCTGGACGCGTCGGTGCGCGGGGAGATCCTGGCGCTGCTGCTGCGCCTGCGGGCCGAACTGGGCCTGTCCGCGCTGGTGGTGACGCATGACCTGGGCCTTGCGTGGAACATCGCCGACCGAGTCGCGGTGATGTACCTGGGGCGCATCGTCGAGACGGGCACGGTGGAGGAGGTGCTGACGGCGCCTCAACACCCGTATACGCGGGCGCTGTTGTCGGTGCTGCCGGAGGCGCCGGGCTCTCCTGTCGTCCTCAGCGGTGAGCCGCCGGACCCCTCGCGGATTCCCGGGGGGTGCCGGTTCCACGTGCGGTGCCAGGTGCTCGCCTCGGGCGAGGCGGAGGCCGCGGGGGTCGCGAGCCGGTGCCGTACGCAGGACCTGGCCGTGCTGTCCGGCGCCGGGCGGACGCAGGTGGCCTGCCACTGGGCGGCGGCCGGCGGGACATCCCAGGGGGCGCCCCAGACGGCGGTCGGCACCTAGGCGGCGGCCTCCGCGATGAGCTCGCGGGACTTCCTCACGTCGTCCGCGATGGCGACGAGGAGCGCGTCGACGGAGTCGAACTTCGCCTGGCCCCGCACGAAGGCGAGGAAGTCCACGGCGACGTGCAGCCCGTACAGGTCGAGCCCGACGCGGTCGATCGCGTACGCCTCGACGGTCCGCTCGGTGCCGTCGAACTGCGGGTTCGTGCCGACGGAGATCGCCGCCGGCATCGCCTCGCCCTGGGCGTGCAGCCACCCGGCGTAGACGCCGTCGGCGGGGATGGCGGTGTGCGGCAGCGTCTCCACGTTGGCGGTGGGGAAGCCCAGCTCGCGGCCGCGCTGGGCGCCGCGCACGACGACGCCCTCGACGCGGTGCGGCCGCCCGAGGATCTCGGCGGCGCCCGTCACATCGCCCTCGGCGACCAGGCTCCGGGTCAGCGTGGAGGAGAAGGGCCGACCGCCGCCGGCCTCTCCGGTGACGTACAGGTCGATGACGTCGACCTCGTAGTCGTACGTCCGGCCGAGCTCGGTCAGGACGTCGACGTTGCCCGCGGCCTTGTGGCCGAAGCGGAAGTTGGGGCCCTCGACGACCACGCGCGCGTGCAGCTTGTCGACGAGGACCTTCACCACGAAGTCGGCGGGCGACAGCTTGGAGAACTCGCTGGTGAAGGGCAGGATCAGCAGCGCGTCCACCCCGAGGTCGGCCATCAGCTCGGCGCGCCGGTGGTGCGGGGCGAGCAGCGGCGGGTGGCTGCCGGGGCGCACGACCTCGCTGGGGTGCGGGTCGAAGGTGACGACCACGGCGGGCACACCCAGATCCCGGGCGCGCCGCACGGCGCGGCCGATGATCAGCTGATGACCGCGGTGCACGCCGTCGTAGGAACCGATGGTGACGACGCTGCGCCCCCAGTCCTGGGGGATGTCCTCCAAGCCACGCCAGCGCTGCACTTCTTTGCTCCTCGCCGAACCCGTGTATGTCACGTACGTCTGTGCGTACCCATTGCCGATTGCGCAGGTCTAAGACTGCCATGCCGACCGGTCCCCTCCGCCATCGGTGTCTCTTCGGAGGGGGTGGCGGGGGTCACTCCGGGCCGGGCCGGCACCCGGGCGCCGCCGGGGGCGAGGCCGAGAATCGTCCGGGAGGCACTCGGGCCGGCCAGGGCGGCCCATTCCCCGGGTGCGTCGCTGAGCCAGTGCGCCACGAGCGCGGCGAAGCGCGGCTCGTGACGGGCCGCTTCGACCAGGCACCGGTCGAAACGGGAGGCCCCTTCCAGGGTGCGTCCTAGGAGCAGTCCGACGCGGTGCACACGCGCGCGGGCGCGGACCTCGCCGCCCCGCACCGCCTCCCGGGCGACGGCCCGCAGCACGCTCTCCAGGACCGCCGGCTCGCGCTCCTTGGCGAGCAGTACGTCGAGCAGCTCGTCCCGCAGCTCCCGCGAGGCGGCGGTGCCCCGGGCGGCGAGGACAGGGGCGAGGGCGGCGCGTACCTGAGCGGGGCGGCTCCGCAGCAGACCGGCGGTCAGCGGGAGGAGGACGGGGCGCGCTCCGGGGCGCTGTTCGAGCAGGTGGTCGAGGTGGGCGGCGGCGGTGGTGGCCGTCTCGGGGCGGGCCTCCAGCAGGTCCCGCACCAGGTCGGCGACGCGGCAGGCGAGTGCGGGCGTGGTGCTGTCGAGGAGGCGGCGCAGCACGTCGTCGGCGTCCGGGCCCGCCGTGTGCAGCCGGGTGCCGAACGCGGCGAGCACCGGCTCGGGGTGGGTGGTCAGGGCTTCGGCGAGGGCGTCGGCGGGCAGGCGCGCGTCGCCGGCGGCGAAGCGGCGAAGGGCGCGGGCCAGGTGGTGCGGGCGGGTCGTCGGGTCGCGGACGAGGAGGGCGAGCGCCGCGCCGTGCAGGGCGTCGTCGCCGGGGCGGGCGAGCAGGGCGAGGGCCGCGTTCCGCAGCCGTGCGCGGTCGGCGTCGGCGGTGGTGTGCCGGGCGGCTCGCGGGCCGTGGGAGGCGGCGGCCGCGCGCCGGTCGGGCCGCGCGTCGCGCGCCCAGCGCTCGACGGCGCGGCACAGGGCCGCGGGCTCCTCCTCGGCGAGGGCGGCGAACAGCTCGTCGGCGCGGGCGTGGCCGCAGTCGACGAGGGTTTCGGTGAGGTCGTCGACGGCCCGGCGCCGGTGGGTGTGGAGCAGTGCCTGGGCGGCGGAGGCCACGGTGGCCTCGGGCGCGGCGTCCAGCGGCCGCTCGTCGGTGAACCAGCCCACCAGGTGGCGTGGTACGCCGACGGGATCGGCGGCCAGGAGGCGGGCGACGGCGTCGAGGCAGCGGCCCGGGGTGCCGGGCGGCCCGTCGCGGACGATGCGCCGCCGCAGCAGCGCGAAGCGTTCCGCCGGCCCGAGCGGCAGCGCCAGCCAGAAGGCGGCCTCGAACTCCCCGCGCTCGGCCAGCGCTTCGAGCACCGGGAAGTGGGCCGCCGCGTCCGGCACGCGCACCAGTACGCCGCGCAGCAGGTGCGCGGCCCACCACCGGGCGTCAGCGGCGGCGTCCGCCTCGCGGTCCGGCGTCTGTGCCGTGAGGTCGGCCAGCGCGTGCGTCAACTCCCGCAGCCGCTCGTCCAGTTCGGCAGGTCCCCGCTGGCGGCCGAGCGACAGCAGGGCCTGGATCACGGGGCCGACGCGGTGGCGCGGCACCGGGATCGGGCGGGCGGCGGCGGGTCCTCGGCCGCGCTGCTCGGGGACCACCGGGGAGCGCGCGGTTCGCCGGTGCCGGTGGACCAGGCAGGCCAGCGCGCCGTCCACGTCCAGGTGGGCGCCCTGGAGCCAGTCGGCCACCTCCTCGTGCGCGAAGCGGTAGCCCGCGCCCGCCGGCACCAGCAGCCCTTCCGTCAGCACGGCCGGGGCCCACCCGGTGCAGCCGTGGGCGCCCGGGAGCGCGCCCCAGGGGAAGAGCGCCTCGAAGGACGCGCGGTCCAGCTCCCCCTGTCCCGGCCCCAGGCAGCGCCGTGCCGCCTCGTGGACCTGCCCGGCCACCTTCGCCGCGAGCCGGCGTACGGCTGTGCCGCGCAGGCCGTTCGGCGCCGCGAGGCGCACGGCGACCCGGAGGCACAGCAGGTCCAGGTGGGCGGCGAAGACGTCTTCCCGGCCGGGGGTGCCGGGCGGTGGGGCGTCGCGCAGGGCGGCCCGAACCTCGGAGAGGAGCCGCAGCGTCAGCGGATGCCGCGCGTCGGCGCCGGTGAGCGCCCCGTCCGGGATGCCGTACCGTGCGCGGGCCCGGCGGGCCCGCGCTTCCGGCAGGTCGTCGAGGCGCACGCAGGCAGGGAACGCGGCCGGGCCGGGACCGCGGGCGCCGGGCGCGCGTAGCCCCTCCTCCCCCGACGCGCCGTGCAGCAGCACCGCGTCGAAGTGGGCCCCGGCCTGCTCCCAGTACTCGGCCCGGCAGGCGATCACGAGGCGGGCGCCCGTCTCCCGCAGCCACGCGGCCGTGCCCTGGCTCCACGCGGCGAGGCGGTGGGCGAGCGCGGGCGGCATCTCCTCGGGCCCGTCGAGCAGCAACAGCAGGGGCCGCCCCGCGTCTCGCGCGAGCCGTGCCACGCGGTCCGCCGAGACGTCCGCGAGGTGGTCGCCGCCCGGCGCCTCCCGCGCGGCCGCGAGGATGCGTCCGGCCCGGTCCAGGGCCCGCTCCACCGCGTCGCCGACGCCCGTGTCGGTGTGCCGCAGGTCGGCGCCGCGCAGCCACAGGGTGGGGGCCGGCTCGGCGCCCCTGGCCCGTCGGGCGGCGAGCGCGGCCAGCTCCGTCGTACGCCCTGTGCCCGGGTCGCCGACGAGGCCGAGCACGTGCGCCGGGCCGTCGGTGAAGAGGGTGAACTCCCGTGCCACGGCGGGCCGTTCGACGGGGTCGGGCCGGGTGGCGCGGGGCCCGTCGGACCCAGCGGACGTGGCCGTCAGGTGCAGGGCGCCCGCCAGGTTGAGGTCGGCGCCGTACGCGGGCACGGTCGCGGCGTTGCGGGCGACGAGCGCGGCGAGCGGGCCGCCCGGGTCGGCGGCGGCCGCCTCCCGCAGCGGGATCGCGAAGCCGGGCGGGCGGTGGGTGACGGGCGCCTCGCCCAGCGGGCCGGGGGCGGGCTCCTGGGGCAGCAGCGCGGTGCCGAGGACGGCGAGGACCGCGCCGGACGAGGCGTCCACCACCGGTCCACCCGCGGCCCCGCGGCCGCGCCGCAGCGCGTCGGCGCCCTCCGTGCCGATCGCCAGCCCCAGGGCGGTGCCGAGCAGGTGGAGGCGGTCGGTCGCCGCGTACGTGACCGGGGAGCAGCCGAGGACGCGGGCCTCGCGCCAGCCGAGCGCGGCGATCCGCACATAGGTCCCGGTCGGCACGGTGTCGCGCACGCTCAGGGGCAGGGGACGCAGTCCCAGCCCCTCGGTGCGCACGAGCGCGAGATCGGTGTCGGGCAGCGCCACCACGGCGTCGGCGGCCACCGCGCAGGTGCGCCCGCCCGGGGCGTGCAGGACGATCCCGGCGAGTCCGTCGACGGCCTCATGGCTGGTGATGACCGTGCCGTGCTCGTCGGCGGCGAATCCGGTGCCTCGGGGGCGGCCCGCCGGGTCGCACACCCGCACCAGGGCACGGTCGAGCGCCGCGGAGGCGCTCCGCTCCCCCGCGCCCGCGGTGTCCCCGGCGCCCGCGGCCCGCGGACCCCGTCCCGCCATGCTCGAACCTCCTGGCTGTTCCCCGTGTCCCGACCGTAGGTCGGCGGTGATCGGCCGGACAGGACGCGGTGCGAACGCGCCCCCTTCCGCTCCCTCGGTTCACTCCGAGCGCCTGTCCGAAGGGGTGAATCGGGGCGGCGCGGTGGATAGACCTTGAGTGGGGGAATGGTGGGGGGAGCGTGGAGCGGCGTACGGAGGTCCGCCGCTCCACGACGAAGCGGGATGCCGGCGCCCCCTGAGCGAGACGCCGCCGCCGCACGCCGAAGCGGGAGGCCGGCGGACCGGCTCAGGCGAAGACGGCCAGGCTCTTGGCCTTGCCCCGCGACTCCTCCGCCAGGACCAGGAAGCGGCCTTCCTGGTCGAAGACGGCGACGGCGCCCGCCCCCGCGTACTCCTCGGGCATGTCGATCCGCACGCCGTTGAGCAGCAGCCGGCCGCGCTTGTCGTCCACGTCCCAGCGCGGGAAGGCCTGTCGCGCGGCCTCGGCCACCGGCATCACGGTCAGCTCCTCCTGGAGCTGGTCGAGGGTCTTGGCCGTGTCCAGCTTGTACGGGCCGACGCGGGTGCGGCGCAGTGCGGTCAGATGGCCGCCGACGCCGAGGCCGGCACCGAGGTCGCGGGCGAGCGCCCGGATGTAGGTGCCCGAGGAGCAGACGACGGAGACGACCAGGTCGAGGACGGGGGTGCCGTCCTCGGCGACGGCGTCGCGGACGTCGTACACCGTGAAGGCGGAGACGGTCACGGGCCGGGCCGGGATCTCGAAGTCCTCGCCCTTGCGGGCGCGCGCGTACGACCGCTTGCCGTCGATCTTGATGGCGCTGACCTTGGAGGGCACCTGCATGATGTCGCCGGAGAGCTTGGCGATGCCCGCGTCGATCGCCTCACGGGTGATCTTCGAGGCGTCGGCCGACGAGGTGATCTCGCCCTCGGCGTCGTCGGTGAGGGTGTCCTGGCCGAGGCGGATGGTGCCCAGGTACTCCTTCTCGGTCAGCGCCAGGTGGCCGAGGAGCTTGGTGGCGCGCTCGACGCCGAGCACGAGGACACCCGTGGCCATCGGGTCGAGGGTGCCCGCGTGTCCGACGCGGCGGGTTCTGGCGATCCCGCGCATCTTGGCCACCACGTCGTGCGAAGTGAAGCCGGACGGCTTGTCGACGATGACAAGTCCGTCCGGCGTTGTGGTGCTGCTCATGCGCGGGCGTCGCCGTCCGTCTCGTCTGCGTCGTCCTCGGGCTTCTTGTACGGGTCGGCGTCACCCGCGAACTCGGCGCCCGCGGAGACCTCCCGGACCTTCTCGTCGGACATCCGCGCCTTGTCGAGGAGGTCCTCGATGGCCCGGGCGTTGTCCGGCAGGGCGTCGGCCACGAAGGCCAGCGTCGGCGTGAACTTCACGCCCGCGGCCTGGCCCACCGCCGAACGGAGGACGCCCTTGGCGCTCTCCAGGCCGGCGGCCGCGGCCGCGCGGTCCTCGTCGTCGCCGTAGACCGTGTAGAAGACCGTGGCCTCCCGCAGGTCGCCGGTCACCCGGGTGTCCGTGATCGTCACATGCGTCCCGAGCCGCGGGTCCTTGATCCCGCGCTGCAGCTTCTGGGCAACCACCTCCCGGATGAGGTCCGCCAGCCTTTTCGCCCGCGCGTTGTCGGCCACTGCTCCGTCTCCCTTATCCCCGGGCATTCCCTGGGCTTGTCTTGCTGTTGTTCAGTCGTCGTCGCCGTGCAGCCGCCGTCTGACCGACAGCAGCTCCACTTCGGGCCGGGCGGCGACCAGGCGCTCGCACCGGTCCAGTACGTCCGTGAGATGGCCCCAGTCGCCCGACACCGCGGCGAGGCCGATCTCGGCCCTGCGGTGCAGGTCGTGACCGCCGACCTCCGCCACGCTCACCGCGTACTTGCGCTGGAGCTCGGCGACGATCGGGCGGACGACGGAGCGTTTCTCCTTCAGCGAATGTACGTCGCCGAGGAGCAGGTCGAAGGACAGAGTCCCCACATACATGTGTGTCCGGATGTCCCGCCGGTACGGGGTCGGCGCCCCGCCAACCACTTGGCGGGGACACCAGAACCGTACACGCAACGGCCGGGGCCGATCGACGGGATTTCCCCCGTCGACCGGCCCCGACACCACCGCGCGCATCGGACTGCGGTGAGGCAGTCGATCAGCCGCGCGGCTTCTCGCGCATCTCGTACGTCGCGATGACGTCGTCGATCTTGATGTCGTTGAAGTTGCCGAGGTTGATACCGCCCTCGAACCCTTCGCGGATCTCGGTGACGTCGTCCTTGAAGCGGCGCAGACCCTCGATGTTGAGGTTCTCCGCGATGACCTTGCCGTCGCGCAGGAGGCGTGCCTTGGTGTTGCGCTTGACCTCGCCCGAGCGGATGAGGACACCGGCGATGTTGCCGAGCTTGGACGAGCGGAAGACCTCGCGGATCTCCGCGGTGCCGAGCTCGACCTCCTCGTACTCCGGCTTGAGCATGCCCTTGAGGGCCGCCTCGATCTCCTCGATGGCCTGGTAGATCACCGAGTAGTAGCGGACGTCGACGCCCTCGCGCTCCGCCATCTGCGCGGCACGGCCGGCCGCGCGGACGTTGAAGCCGATGACGATGGCGTCGGAGCCCATCGCCAGGTCGATGTCCGACTCGGTGACCGCACCCACACCGCGGTGCAGGACGCGGATGTCGACCTCTTCGCCGACGTCGAGCTGGAGCAGCGAGGACTCGAGAGCCTCCACCGAACCGGACGCGTCGCCCTTGATGATGATGTTGAGGTCCTGGACCAGGCCCGCCTTGAGCACCTGGTCGAGGTCCTCGAGGGACACCCGGCGGGTGCGCTTGGCGAACGCGGCGTTGCGCTCACGGGCGGCACGCTTCTCGGCGATCTGACGGGCCGTACGGTCCTCGTCGACGACCAGGAAGTTGTCGCCCGCGCCCGGGACGTTGGTGAGACCGAGCACGAGGACCGGAGTCGACGGGGTCGCCTCCTCCACGTTCTCGCCCTTGTCGTCGAGCATCGCGCGGACTCGGCCGTAGGCGTCACCGGCGACCATCGTGTCGCCGACGCGGAGGGTACCGCGCTGGACGAGGACGGTCGCGACGGCGCCGCGGCCCTTGTCGAGGTGGGCCTCGATGGCGATGCCCTGCGCGTCCTGCTCCGGGTTGGCCCGCAGGTCGAGCGAGGCGTCCGCGGTCAGGACCACGGCTTCGAGCAGCTGCTCGATGTTGAGGCCCTGGCGCGCGGAGATGTCGACGAACATCGTGTCGCCGCCGTACTCCTCGGCCACCAGACCGAACTCGGTGAGCTGACCGCGCACCTTGACCGGGTCGGCACCCTCGACGTCGATCTTGTTGACCGCGACCACGATCGGCACGTCGGCCGCCTTGGCGTGGTTCAGCGCCTCGATCGTCTGCGGCATCACACCGTCGTTCGCCGCGACCACGAGGATCGCGATGTCGGTGGACTTCGCACCACGGGCACGCATGGCGGTGAACGCCTCGTGACCGGGGGTGTCGATGAAGGTGATGGCGCGCTCTTCGCCGTTGACCTCGGTCGCGACCTGGTAGGCACCGATGTGCTGGGTGATGCCACCGGCCTCACCCGCGACGACGTTCGTCTTGCGGATGGCGTCGAGCAGGCGGGTCTTGCCGTGGTCGACGTGACCCATGACGGTGACGACCGGCGGACGGGAGACGAGCATCTCCTCGCCGCCCTCGTCCTCGCCGAACTCGATGGAGAACGACTCCAGGAGCTCGCGGTCCTCCTCCTCCGGGCTGACGATCTCCAGGACGAAGTTCATCTCGTCCGCGAGGAGCTTCAGCGTCTCGTCGGAGACGGACTGCGTGGCGGTGACCATCTCGCCGAGGTTCATCATCACGCCGACGAGCGACGCCGGGTTGGCGTTGATCTTCTCGGCGAAGTCGGTGAGCGAGGCACCGCGCGACAGGCGGACGGTCTGTCCGTTGCCGCGAGGCAGCATGACGCCGCCGACCGACGGGGCCTGCATGGCCTCGTACTCCTGGCGCCTCTGCCGCTTCGACTTGCGGCCACGACGGGCGGGCCCGCCGGGACGGCCGAACGCGCCCTGCGTGCCACCACGGGCACCGGGGCCACCGGGACGTCCACCGAAGCCGGGACGGCCGCCGAAGCCACCGCCACCGCCGGGACGACCAGCGCCGCCGCCACCGGGACCGCCGGGACGGCCGGCGAAGCCGCCGCCGCCACCACCGGGACCGGCCGGACGGCCGGCGAAGCCGCCGCCACCGGGACGACCGGCGCCGCCACCCGGGCGACCGCCGCCGCCACCGGGACCACGGCCACCGCCGGGGCCACCACCGGGACGCGGGCCCGCGGCGGGACGCTGCGGCATCATGCCCGGGTTCGGACGGTTACCGGCGGGACCGCCGCCGGGACGAGGCGCCTGCGGGCGGGGCATGCCGCCCGGGGTCGGACGGGCGCCGCCCTGACCCTGCGGACGGGGGGCGCCACCGGGGCCGCCCTGGCCCTGCGGGCGCGGGGCGCCGCCGGGGCCACCCTGGCCGCCGGGACGCGGGGCGCCGCCGGGACGGGGCGCCTGGGGGCGCGCCATGCCGGTGGAGCCACCAGAGGTGAACGGGTTGTTGCCCGGACGCGGACCCGCGGGGCGGGCACCGCCGGGACGCGGGGCGCCCTGGCCACCGGGGCGCGGGGAGCGCTCGGGGCGCTCGCCACGACCGCCCTGGCCCTGGGCCTGGCCACCCTGACCGGGGGCCGGACGGCCACCGGGCTTGGGGGCGCCGGGACGGGCCGCGGCCGGACGCGGGGCCTGCGACGCCGCGGGGGCGGCGGGGGCGGCCGGAGCGGCCGGCGCCGCCGGGGCGGCGGGCGGAGCCGTGAACTCCGGGGTGGTCGGCGCCGGGGAAGCCGGGGCCGGCTTGGGGGCCGGGGGCTTCGGGCCGGGGCGCGGGCCCGGAGTCGCCGGAGAAGCCGCGGGCTTCTCGGCCGCGGGCTTGGGGGCCGGCGGCTTGGGCGCGGCCGGACCCGGACGGGCGGCCTGCGCGGGAGAGGGGGACGCCGAGCCCGAGGGGGCCGGCGGCTTGGGGGCGGCCTGCTTGCGCGGCGCGCCGGGCTTGGCGGCGGACTTGCCGCTGCCGCCCTGCTGGAATGCGTCAGTCAGTTTGCGTACCACGGGCGCCTCGATCGTCGAGGACGCCGAACGTACGAATTCACCGAGTTCTTGAAGCTTGGCCATGACGGCCTTGCTCTCTACCCCGAACTCCTTGGCGAGTTCGTATACCCGGACCTTAGCCACTTCGCTCCTTTTAGGTCCGGGTTACGCCGGACCGTCGCTACTTCATGGGCGTACTCATCGCGTGCTCATCGAGTGCTCATCGCAATCTCGACCTACTTCCAACTCGCGGAATACCAAGGCCGCACGGGGTTCCGTGCGACCACGTCTTACGGTGTTGCCTGCTCGGCAACTGTCTCGACGAGGCGGCGCAACGCCTCTGTGCCGAACGGTCCCGGGGCCCGGAAGGCCCTCGGAAACGCCCGGCGGCGGACCGCCAGGTCCAGACAGACCAGGGCGGGGTGCACATAGGCGCCCCGGCCGGGCAGCGTACCGCTTGGGTCGGGGACGCAGGCGCCCTCGATCGCCACGATGCGCAGCAAATCGCTCTTGGCCGCTCGCTCCCGGCACCCCACACAGGTGCGCTCAGGGCATGCGCGGGCATGCGTCCGGCCAGACACGCTTAAGTCTACCTCCCCGCACCGACCTCACCCCTTTGGGGCAAGAATCGAACGGCTACTCGCCACATACTGTCGTGTTCCAAGCGGTGCGCGCCCGGATTTATTCCCGCGGCCGTCGGCGGAGCGGGTCCGCCGGTGGCCGTGGTGCCGGTCCGCTACTGGTCGGCGGGCTGCTCGGTGTCGGGCCTGATGTCGATGCGCCAGCCGGTGAGCCGGGCGGCCAGGCGGGCGTTCTGCCCCTCCTTGCCGATGGCCAGCGAGAGCTGGTAGTCCGGCACGGTCACGCGGGCCGAGCGGGCGCCGAGGTCGACGATCTCGACCTTGCTGACGCGGGCCGGGGAGAGCGCGTGGGCGACCATGTCCGCCGGGTCGTCCGACCAGTCGACGATGTCGATCTTCTCGCCGTTCAGCTCGGCCATGACATTGCGCACACGGCTGCCCATCGGGCCGATGCAGGCGCCCTTGGGGTTGAGCCCCGAGCGCGTCGAGCGCACGGCGATCTTGGTGCGGTGGCCGGCCTCGCGAGCGATGGCCGAGATCTCGACGGAACCGTCGGCGATCTCGGGCACCTCCAGCGCGAAGAGCTTCTTGACCAGGTTCGGGTGCGTGCGCGACAGCGTCACGGACGGACCGCGGACACCCTTGGCCACCCGGACGACGTAGCTGCGCAGGCGCATCCCGTGGGGGTACTCCTCGCCGGGGACCTGCTCCTGCACCGGCAGGATGGCCTCCAGCTTGCCGATGTCGACCAGCACGTTCTTCGGGTCGCGGCCCTGCTGGACCACGCCGGTGACGATGTCGCCCTCGCGCCCGGCGTACTCGCCGAGCGTCGCGTCGTCCTGGGCGTCGCGCAGCCGCTGCAGGATGACCTGCTTGGCGGTCGTCGCGGCGATGCGGCCGAAGTCGGACGGGGTGTCGTCGAACTCCTTGGCCTCCTGGCCCTCTTCGAGGTCCGCCGGGTCCTCCGTCGCCCACACCGTGACGTGGCCGCTCTCGCGGTCCAGCTTCACCCGGGCACGACGGAAGCTTCCCTCGGTGCGGTGGTAGGCGATGAGGAGGGCCGACTCGATCGCCTCGACGAGGAGGTCGAAGGAGATCTCCTTCTCCCGGACCAGACCCCGCAGGGCACTCATGTCGATGTCCACGGCTACGCCTCCTCTTCCTTCTTGTCCTTGCGGTTGAACTCGACCTGCACACGCGCCTTGTCGATCTCGCCGAAGGCCAGGCGGCGGGAGGTGGCCTTGCGGCCCTTCACACCGGGCACCTCGAGGTCGAGTCCCTCGTCGTCCACGGTCAGGATGCGGGCGGTCACCTCGCCGCCCTCGGTGAGCTGGAAACGCACCAGGCGGCCGACGGCGCGCACGTAGTGGCGGTGCTCGCTCAGCGCGCGCTCGGCGCCGGGGGAACCGACCTCCAGGTCGTACTCGCCCTCGCCCATCGCGTCGGTCTCGTCGAGCTTCGCGGAGAGCAGGCGGCTCACTTCCGCGATCTGGTCCAGATCCACGCCGTCCTCGGAGTCGATCACGACTCTCAGCACACGCTTGCGTCCGACCGAGGCCACTTCGATCTCTTCGAGATCCAGGTCCTGGGAGCTGACGAGCGGTTCCAGTAGTTGCCGCAGCCTCTCGCTCTGGGTGGTGCTCATCCGGGTGACTCCTCGGCCGCGTGTGCTGTTGTGGGTGCGTTGCAAGTCTGCGTGTCAGGTCAAAGGGTATCCGGTCCGAAGGGGTGTCGCCGCCCACCTGGGGGCCGTGCCCCGGTCGGCGCCGAGCCGCTCACACGTACGGAGACCGTCCGAAGGTACGGTGATCACCGGGCCCGCGCCCACTTCCTTCCTTCTCGCTCGCGCCTTTTGGCCTTCCTTCCGAGGACGTCTGCCGTGCCGTCGTACCCCACCGCCCCACGGTCCCGCCCGCGACCGCGCCGCAGGAGCCTGCTCGCCGGGGCCGCCGGTGTCGCGTCCGCGGCGCTGCTCGCGGGCTGTTCGGACGCCGCGGATCCCGGCGCCGAGGAGCGCTCCGCCGCGCGCCGCCTGCGCGCCGCGGCGGCCAAGGACAGCCGGGAACTGCTCACGCGCTACGACGCCGTACTGGCCGCCCACCCCTCGCTCGCCGGGCGGCTGCGGCCGCTGCGGGCCGAGGTGGACAAGCACGCCGAGGCGTTCGCGGACGGCCGCGCGCCGGCGCCCGCGCCGACCGGGCGGGGTGCCGCCTCCCCCGCGCCCGCGGTCTCGTCGGATCCCAAGAAGGCGGTACGGGAACTCGCCGAGGCCGAGCGGCAGCTGGCCGACCGGCGGGGGGCGGCGCTGGTCGACGCCCCGGCCGAACAGGCGAGGCTGCTCGCCTCGGTGGCCGCCGCGGGGGCCGCCCACGCGTATCTGCTGACGGAGGGGGACAAGTGAGCGAGGCCAAGGACGAGGAGCTGAAGGCCGTCCAGGCCGCCCTGGGCGCCGAGCACGCCGCCGTGTACGGCTACGGCGTCGTCGGCGCCCGGATCGGCGAGGGGCGCAGGGACGAGGCGCGCGCGGCGTACGACGCGCATCGCGCCCGGCGCGACGCGCTGCAGCGCGCCGTGCGCGACCTGGGCGCCGAGCCGCAGCCCGCGGACGCCGCCTACGCGCTGCCCTTCCCGGTCCCGGACGCCCCCGCCGCCGCCCGGCTCGCCACCGAACTGGAGGACCGCCTCGCCGGCGTCTACTCCGACCTCGTACGCGCCTCCTCGGGCCACCGGCGTGACACCGCCGCCCGGGCGCTGCGCGAGGCGGCGGTCCGGGCGGCGCGCTGGCGGGGCGGGAGCGTAGCCTTCCCTGGGCTCGCCGAGCGGACGTCACCCGCGTCGGCACCGGCGACACCCAAGGCGTAACGCGCTCAGAAGGGAACAACTCGCGCATGGCTTTCGAACCGCCGCGGCGCCTCGTCACCGCACTCCGCGAGACGGCGCAGCCCGGCGACGACTGGCTGGAGAAGCTGCCCGAGGCGGTGGAACGGGCCGTCGCGCTGCGCGAGTTGACCGTCGAGCGAGTCCATGTCCCCGGCGGGCGCAGCGGCCTGGTCGTGCTGGTGCGCCGGGCCGACGGCACGCCCGCCGTGCTCAAGCTGGTGCCGCCCCGCTCCCGCCCGCAGAGCGAGCGGGCCGCTCTCGCGCACTGGGCCGGGCTCGGGGCGGCCCGGCTGCTCGACCCCGAGTCCTCGGACGGCGCGCTGCTCCTCGAACGGCTGCACCGTGACGTCTCGGTGCGGTCGCTGCCCGAGGCCAAGGCGCTGCTGGAGGCCGCGGGGACGCTGCGGCGGCTGTGGGCCGCGCCGCCCACCGGGCACCGTTTCGAGACCGTCGCCGAGCGGACCGGGCGCCAGGCCGAGGCGATGCGGGCCTCCGCCGCCGCGGACGCGGAGGTCGCGCCGCTGGTCGACGCGGCGCTCGCGGCGCGGGAGGAGCTGCTCGCCGGGGGCGGGGAGCCGCGGTTGCTGCACGGCACGTTCCGGCAGAGCAAGGTGCTGGCCGGGGAGCGGATGCCGTGGCTGGCCGTGGGGCCCGACCCGGTGGTCGGTGACCCCGCGTTCGACCTGGCGCGGCTCGTCCGGGACCGGGTGGAGGACCTGATCGCCTCGCCGTCCGGCGCGTCGATCACGCGGCGGCGCGTGAAGAAGCTCGCGGAGTCCCTGGAGGTGGACCAGGAGCGGCTGCGGGGGTGGACGCTGTTCCGGGCCGTGGAGTCCGGCGTGCGGGCACTGCGCGTGGGGCGCGGACAGGACGCGGAGCTGCTGCTGGAGTTCGCCGGGTGGTTGTGAGCGGTTGGTCCGGGAGGGGCGTGACCGGTTGATCCGGGGGCGTGGGCCGTTGATCCGGGGGGCGTGAGCCGTTGGCTCGGGGGGTGTGAGCCGTTGCCCCGGAGGGGCTGAGCCGTTGACCCCGGGAGGCATGAGCCGTTGGCCCGGGGGGGGCGTGAGCCGTCGACCCCGGGGGCATGAGCCGTTGACCCGGAGGGCGTGAGCCGTTGACCCGGAGGGCCTGAGCCGTCGACCCCAGGGGGCGTGAGCCGTTGACCCGGAAGGGCTGAGCCGTCGACCCCGGGGGCGTGAGCCGTTGCCCCCCGGGGGGCGTGGGCCGTTGGCCCGGGGGTGCGGAGGCTGCGGGACGGGTGTGGCCGGTCGCGCAGTTCCCCGCGCCCCCCAGGGTGCTTTCCCTACGCGGTGAGGCGGGCGACGGCCTCCGCGACCGTCAGTTCCTCGCGCTCGCCCGTGCGGCGGTCCTTCAGTTCCACGACGCCCTCGGCGGAGCGGCGGCCCGCGACGAGGATCTGCGGGATGCCGATCAGCTCGGCGTCGGTGAACTTGACGCCCGGGGAGACCCCGGCGCGGTCGTCCACCAGGACCCGGGCGCCCGCGGCGCCGAGCTGCTCGGCGACGTCCAGGGCCAGCTCCGTCTGGAGGGCCTTGCCCGCGGCGACCACGTGGACGTCGGCGGGGGCGACCTCCTTGGGCCAGCACAGGCCCTTGTCGTCGGCGGTCTGCTCGGCGAGCGCCGCCACCGCGCGGGAGACGCCGATGCCGTAGGAGCCCATGGTCACGCGGACCGGCTTGCCCTCCTTGCCGAGGACGTCGAGCTGGAAGGTGTCGGCGTACTTGCGGCCGAGCTGGAAGATGTGGCCGATCTCGATGGCGCGGTCCAGCTTGAGGCCGGTGCCGCAGTTGGGGCACGGGTCGCCCTCTTCGACCACGACGACGTCCAGGTAGTCGTCGACCTCGAAGTCCCGGCCGCACACGACGTTCTTGGCGTGGGTGTCCCGCTTGTTGGCGCCGGTGATCCAGGCCGTGCCGGGCGCGATGCGCGGGTCGGCGATGTAGCGGACCTTGTCCAGGCCCTGCGGGCCGACGTAGCCGCGTACGAGGTCGTCGCGGCCCTCGAAGTCCTCGGCGGTGACCAGCTCGACCTCGGCCGGGGCCAGGTGCTCGCCGAGCTTGCCGAGGTCGACCTCGCGGTCGCCGGGGACGCCGACGGCCACGATCTCGCCGTCGACCTTGACCAGGAGGTTCTTCAGGGTCGCCGACGCGGGGACGCCGAGGTGCTCGGCGAGGGTCTCGATGGTCGGGGTGTCGGGGGTGTCCAGCTCCTCGGCGGGGCCGTGCGCGGAGCCGTCGACCGGGGCGAGCGCGAAGGTGACGGCCTCCGTGTTGGCGGCGTAGTCGCACGCCGGGCAGTCCACGAAGGTGTCCTCGCCGGCCGGGGCGGGGGCGAGGAACTCCTCGGACTTCGAGCCGCCCATGGCGCCCGCGACGGCGGACACGATGCGGTAGTCGAGGCCGAGGCGCTCGAAGATGCGCTGGTAGGCGCCGCGGTGCAGGGCGTAGGACTCGGCGAGCCCCTCGTCGGTGGTGTCGAAGGAGTACGAGTCCTTCATCTGGAACTCGCGGCCGCGCAGCACGCCGGCGCGGGGGCGGGCCTCGTCGCGGTACTTGGTCTGGATCTGGTAGAGGATCACCGGCAGGTCCTTGTAGGACGAGCACTGGTCCTTGACGACCTGGGTGAAGATCTCCTCGTGGGTCGGGCCGAGGAGGTATTCGGCGCCCTTGCGGTCCTTGAGGCGGAAGAGCAGGTCGCCGTACTCCTCGTAGCGGCCGGACGCCTCGTAGGGCTCCTTGGGCAGGAGCGCCGGGAGGAGCACCTCCTGGCCGCCGATGGCGTCCATCTCCTCGCGCACCACGCGGGCGATGTTCTCGTAGACCTTCTTGCCGAGCGGCAGCCAGGTCCAGATGCCGGCGGCGGTACGGCGGACGTAGCCGGCCCGGACGAGGAGCTTGTGGTTGAGCGTCTCGGCGTCCGCGGGGTCGTCGCGCAGTGTCTTGACCATCAATCGGGACATGCGCTGGACCTGGGCCATGATCAACTCCTGCTACAAGGGGGTCCCCTCTGCTCGGCACGGCCGAGAGCGTGGGGAGGGTAATGAACAGGAGGTTAGCCGGGGCGCGGGCGCGGGCGGAAATCGGTTTGGGTCCGGGCCCCGGCCGGTTCTCCTTCGGACCCCGGCCCGTCCTCGTCTCAGACGCGGCGCGGCAGGGGCAGCGGGGCGCCCATCACGGCGTACGGCTTGGCGGCGCTCGGGAAGAGCACGCGGCGCGCCAGGTCCGTGTAGCCGAGGGAGCGGTACAGGCCGCGGGCCGGGCTCTCGACGTCGATCGCGGAGAGGATCGAGCGGGGCTCGGCGACGCCCTCCGTGATGGTGGTGATCAGCGCCCGGCCGATGCCGAGGTTCTGGTGGCCGGGGCGCACGTGGAGTTCGGTGATGACGAAGGAGTCGTCGAGCCAGTCGTCCAGGTCCCGGCCGCGCAGGTAGGGCTCGACGACCGTCGACCACCAGTGGTGGCGGTCGTTGGGCATGCCGTAGACGAAGCCGACCAGGCGGTCGTCGGGCGTGGTCGCGCCGAACGAGCGGGCGCCCCGGTAGGTGAGGTGGCGCAGGACGATCTGGCGCCGCACGGCCACCTCCTCGTCGCTCAGCCCGAAGGCGTGGGCCTGGACGTCCAGCGCTTCGTCCACCCGCGCGGCGAGGTCGATCGGCCCGATCACGACGTCGTCAGTCATGGGGCCGACCCTACTTGGCGCTGCCGCGCTTCTGAACAGGGCGCTCGGACGCTGGCGGGCGGCGTCAGAACAGGACGCTCATGAACGCGCCGACCTCCTGGAAGCCGACGCGTCGGTACGCGGCTCTGGCCGCGGTGTTGAAGTCGTTGACGTACAGGCTCGCGACGGGGGCGATGTCCGCGAGGGCGTAGCGCAGGACGGCCGCCATGCCGGGGGCCGCGAGGCCTTGGCCGCGGTACTCGGGCGCCACCCAGACGCCCTGGACCTGGCAGGCGTGGGGCGTCACGGCGCCGATCTCCGCCTTGAAGACGACCTTGCCGTCGTCGTCGAGGCGGGCGAACGAGCGGCCCGAGCCGACCAGCTCCGCGACGCGCGCCTGGTAGAGCAGGCCGCCGTCGCCGGCCATCGGCGAGACGCCGACCTCCTCGGTGAACATCGCCACGCAGGCGGGCATGATCGTGTCCATCTCGTCCTTGCGGACGCGTCGGACGCGCGGATCGGGGGCGATGTCGTCCGGGAGCCGGTCGGCGACCATCAGGGGCTGGCGGGCGCGGACCTCGCGGGCGGGGCCCCAGGAGGGTTCCAGGAGGCGCCACAGCTGGGCGGTGGGGGTGGCGGGGCCCACGATCGAGGAGCAGCGGCGACCGGCCCTGCGGGCGCGGTCGGCGAAGCCACGGACGGCTCGCGGGGTCGCGCAGATCGGGACGAGGTTCGCCCCCGCGTAGCACAGGGACGCCAGCATGCCGTCCTCGTACCAGCCCCACATCTCGCCGCCGAGGCGCCAGGGGTCGAGGCCGGCCACCTGGACGCGGGCGGTCACGAAGGCGTTCGTGACCGGCTCGCGGTCGAGCACGGCGAGCGCGGCGTCCAGGTCACTCGGGTCGAGGACCCTGGTGGTGGTCTGCGTCAGCACGTGCCGGGCCTCACACTGGGATCTACTGGTCCCGGCACTGTACCTCGCGTGTTCGCGGGGCGCCTCGGCGGTGAGAGGCGAGGTCAGAGCCAGCCGAACCAGATGGGTGGCTGCGCCAAGAGGAAAACGTGTACGCAGATCATTATGACGACCAGCATGAGTCTCCCACCCACCATGACAGCCGTGTGGACAGGCACCGGGCCGGTCAACCAACCGATCCCTCGCGCCTCCAGGCGGCGACGCCAGCGGAAAAATGCCAGGTCGAGCCACCACAACAGCAAGACGGACGGTGCCAGCACCGCTGACACGCCCTGCAAGAGGGTGTCCGCGGCCCCCGTCGCGCGGAGACAGCAGATCAAGACGAAGAGCCCCAGGGCGGGTGCCACTCCGCACACACCCCAGGCCCCCTTGCACACAGCGCCCAGCAGGCTGTCCAGCATCGCGCGCCCGGCTGCGCTTCTCCGCTCGGCCGCAGTGAGTGGAACTGACGCCGGCGTGTAGGCGCTGGAGAGGTTGATCTGGACTCCCTGCCCCAGGGCAGGCCCATTGATGTGGTTGCTCTCGAAGCGCACCCCGCCGGAGTGGTCCGGCTTCACAGCGTGTTGTGCTGGGTGCCGGAGCCGAGCACAGGGCCGTTGATGGTGTTGTTACTGAAGGTGACCGCGCCCGGAACGGGCGCGGTCACGACGGTGCCGTTCCGCTCGTCCCGGACGAGGGAGGCGAGTTCCCACCCGGCTGCTGGATCGCTCTGAAGCAGCTGCCGTACGTGACCGCGCAGCTCTTCCTCCAGGGCCTGCCGTACGGTCTCGTCGCCGCGCGCAGCCGCGTCCGCGAGTCCGGTGCGGATCCGGTCGAACTCCGGCATGCCGTTGTCACTCTCTCCGCGCCGCAGGATGCGGGCCAGGCGGGGGCGCAGCCCGGTATATGCGTCGGTGGCCATGAGGCCTCCCAGCGCAACCACGCCACTCTCCATCAGCAGCACCAACTCGGCGTCCACACGTCCTCCCCGTCTCTCACTCAACTCCCCGATGATAGAGGTGTGTTCACGTCAGTGTCGCGCGGCGAACCTGGTGAACGCCTGCCAGGCGGTGGGCAGCACGGCGAGGGTGGGGGCGCTGCGCTCCAGGAGCAGCTTGGAATCGCGGATGTGGATGGCGGTGGCGCAAGGGGCGATCTCGACGCATGCCCCGCCCTCACCACTGCTGTAGCTGGACTTGCGCCAAGTGAGGGCGACCTCGACGCACTCACCGCCTTCGCCACTGCTGTAGCTGCTCTTGAACCACACCGGTTCGGACGCCTCTTCGACGTTCATGTCTCTCCCAGCAACTCTTCCACAAGGGCCAACGACTCACGGGGCGACAGGGCTTGCGCCCGCAGAAGGCTGTATTGGTCCTCCAGCTCCCTGACCGTCGGGCGGTCGGTGAAGAGGCGACTGTACTTGTGCACCTCCGCGTAGGCGATCCTGCGTCCTTTCACCGTCTCGATCAAGGTAAACGGACCGGAGAGTGCCGCGTGCTCCTCACGGTCGTCCGGCATGACCTGAATCTCCACGCTACGCTGCCGGCCGACCAGCAGGATTTGTTCCAACTGGCCCCGCCAGACGGTCCGCCCGCCCAGCCGCTTACGCAGAACGGCCTCCTCCATCACGAAGCTGATGGTGGGAGCCGGTTGCCGCTCGAAGATCGCCTGCCGGGCCAGCCGTGCCATTACGCGTTGCTCGACCGTCTCCTCGTCCAGTGCAGGACGCCGCATGGTGAACACCACCCGTGCGTAGTCCTCCGTCTGCAACAGGCCAGGGACCGCCTGCACAGCGAACACATGCAGGGCAATCGCCTTCTTCTCCTGCTTCGCCGCATCCTGGAAGAACGCCGGATACTGCGCCCGCTCCACCTCCTCCGCCAGCTCCGCCAGGACCTCGTGCGCGTCCAGTACGTCGTCGGCCCGCGTCATGAACTTGGCCGAAGGGATGCGCCTGCCCTGCTCGAACGACGCGATGGACGACGCCGAGTAGCCGGTGAAGGAGCCGAGTTGGGCCCGGCTCATCCCCTTCCACTCGCGGAACCGCTTCAACTGCCGCCCCCATACGGGCACGGTCGGCGCATCCGGCTCGAAGCCCTCTTCCGACTCCGGTACTTCCTTCCCCTCTTCGCTTTCGCTCATACAGCCCCCAATGTGTCCAGCCCGCCACCGGTCACGGCTCACGCGCGTACAGATCGCCCCCGTACGCGTACAACGCACGACGGTCACCGCATCGCCGCTGTTCAACGCTACGCACCGTGCGGGAGCGTAAGCGCCATGAAGCCAGCAACCGGCTCGGATCGGCATATGCCCGACCCACCCGCACCCGCACACGAGTTCGCCATGCGGTTCACATCCACCCCACGCGGCGCACGACTCGCCCGGCGTCTCGTCTCTCACCGACTGCACGAGTGGGGGTACGCCTACGACAGCGCCGGGAACGAAGCGGTCACCCTCATCGCCGCCGAACTCACAGCCAACGCCGTACAGCACGGGCACGTGCCGGGGCGCGATTTTCACCTGCGGCTCACCGAGTCGGCCGGGACACTGCGGGTGGAGGTGTCCGACACCCGCGGCGAGCGACTTCCCGAGCTGCGGGCTCCGGGGGGTGAGTCCGGCCGTGGGCTGCTGCTGGTCGAGGCGCTGGCCGACCGGTGGGGCGTCGCCTTGCGCCACCCGGGCAAAACGGTATGGGCGCGCGTACGACTGGGGCCCGCCACCGAAAGGTGACGGGCCCCATCAAGAGCGTACGTACGGGAGTCAGCCGGCCACCGCCACCGACGGCTCGCCGGAGGGGACGCCGTCCTTTTCCATCTGTTCGGCGATCTTCAGCGCCTCTTCGATGAGCGTCTCCACGATCTTCGACTCCGGGACGGTCTTGATGACCTCGCCCTTGACGAAGATCTGGCCCTTGCCGTTGCCGGAGGCGACGCCGAGGTCGGCCTCGCGGGCCTCGCCGGGGCCGTTCACCACGCAGCCCATGACCGCGACGCGCAGCGGGACCTCCATGCCGTCGAGGCCCGCCGTGACCTCCTCGGCCAGCTTGTAGACGTCCACCTGGGCGCGGCCGCAGGAGGGGCAGGAGACGATCTCCAGGCGGCGCTGGCGGAGGTTGAGGGACTCCAGGATCTGGATGCCGACCTTGATCTCCTCGGCGGGCGGGGCCGAGAGGGAGACGCGGATCGTGTCGCCGATGCCCTCGGAGAGCAGCGCGCCGAACGCGACCGCCGACTTGATCGTGCCCTGGAAGGCGGGACCGGCCTCGGTGACGCCGAGGTGCAGGGGGTAGTCGCACTGGGCCGCGAGCTGGCGGTAGGCGTTGACCATGACCACCGGGTCGTTGTGCTTGACCGAGATCTTGATGTCCCGGAAGTCGTGCTCCTCGAAGAGGGACGCCTCCCACAGGGCCGACTCGACGAGGGCCTCGGGGGTCGCCTTGCCGTACTTCTTCAGGAGACGGGCGTCCAGGGAGCCGGCGTTGACGCCGATGCGGATCGGCGTGCCCGCGTCCTTGGCGGCGCGCGCGATCTCCTTGACCTTGTCGTCGAACTGCTTGATGTTGCCCGGGTTCACCCGCACCGCCGCGCAGCCCGCGTCGATCGCCGCGAAGACGTACTTCGGCTGGAAGTGGATGTCCGCGATCACCGGGATCTGCGACTTCTTGGCGATGACGGGCAGCGCGTCGGCGTCGTCCTGCGTGGGGCAGGCGACGCGCACGATCTGGCAGCCGGACGCCGTCAGCTCCGCGATCTGCTGGAGCGTGGCCCCGATGTCCGACGTACGCGTGGTCGTCATCGACTGCACCGACACGGGCGCGTCGCCGCCGACGGCCACCGAACCGACCTGGATCTTGCGGCTGACCCGTCGGTCGGCGAGCTTGGTCGGAACGGACGGGATTCCGAGCGATACGGCAGTCATCTGGCGAGCATCCCCAAGAGTGTGGATCACAGAGTGCGGGTCACCGGAGTGTGGATCTCGCTCCCGAGATCGGCGGGCTCCGGGCTTCGAGATTACGGCACCCCGGGGGGCTCGGGCACATCACGTCCGCGAGACCACCCGATGGAAGGCGGCCCGGCACATTCCGCGCCGGGTCGCCGTGCACACGTACGGCTAGGAGATCCGCACCGGATTCACCACGTCCGCGATGAGCACCAGGATCGTGAAGCAGATGAAGATCCCCGCCACCACGTAGGCGACCGGCATCAGCTTCGCCACGTCGAACGGGCCCGGGTCGGGCCGGCGCAGCACCTTCGCCACGTTGCGGCGCACGGACTCCCACAGGGCGCCCGCGATGTGCCCGCCGTCGAGCGGGAGCAGCGGCAGCATGTTGAAGAGGAACAGCGAGAGGTTGAAGCCCGCGATGAGGAACAGCATCATCGCGATCTGGTTCTGCGGCGGGATGTCCAGGGTGAACACGTCACCGCCGACGCGCGCGGCGCCGACCACGCCCATGGGCGAGTCCTGCTTGCGCTCCCCGTCGCCGAACGCCGCGTCCCACAGGTCGGGGATCTTGGACGGCAGGGCGATGATCGACTCGACGCCGCTCTCCATCATGTCGCCCATGCGCTCCACGGAGTCGCCGAAGGACTGCCGGACGATGCCGGTGGCGGGGGTGAAGCCGAGGAAGCCGGCGTAGACGTACTTGCCCTCCACGTAGGCGCCCTCGCCGTCGGTCTTGGTGACCTGGTTCTTGATGAGGTCGGCGTGCAGGTCCAGGCGCTTGCCGTCGCGCTCGACCGTGAGGGTGGCCGGGCCGATGGTCCCGCGGATCCGCGACTGGAGCGTGGACCAGTCGTCGACGGGCCGGCCCTGGAAGGCGACGATCTTGTCGCCGGGCTTCAGGCCGGCCGCCTTGGCGGGCGCGGCCTTGTCGCCCTTCTCGCACTTGGCGCGGTTCTCGCTCTGCTGGATGACGCAGTCCGAGACCTTGCCGACCTGGGTGGTCTGGGTGCTGATGCCGAACGTCATCATTACGCCGAGGAAGATCGCCACGGCGAGGACGAGGTTCATGAAGGGCCCGGCGAACATCACGATCACGCGCTTCCAGGGCTTGCGCGTGTAGAAGAGGCGGCTCTCGTCGCCCGGCTTCAGCTCCTCGAAGGCCGCCGAGCGGGCGTCTTCGATCATGCCGCGCCAGGGGGACGTCGAGCGGGCCTCTATGCGGCCGTCGGCTCCCGGCGGGAACATGCCGATCATGCGGATGTAGCCGCCGAGGGGGATCGCCTTGATGCCGTACTCGGTGTCGCCCTTCTTGCGCGAGAACAGGGTCGGGCCGAAGCCGACCATGTACTGCGGCACGCGGATGCCGAACATCTTGGCGGTCGACAGGTGCCCCAGCTCGTGCCAGGCGATCGAGAAGAGCAGCCCGATCACGAAGACGACTATCCCGAGGATCATCATCAAGGTCGTCATGCACGAGCCTCCGCGGTCGTCTTGGCTGCCAGTTCGCGTGCCCGGGCGCGCGCCCAGGTCTCCGCTTCGAGGACGTCCGCGACGGTCAGGGAAGTTCCCGACGCCGCCGTGCCGGGGTCGCCGTGTTCGTTCACCACCCGCGTCACCGTCTCCATGATGCCGTTGAAGGGCAGCGCGCCCTTGAGGAACGCGTCCACGCACTCCTCGTTGGCGGCATTGAACACCGCCGGGGCCGTGCCCGCGAGCTGTCCGACGTGCCGGGCGAGGCCGACCGAGGGGAACGCCTCTTCGTCGAGGGGGAAGAACTCCCAGCTCGACGCCTTGGTCCAGTCGAAGGCGGGCGCCGCGTCGGGCACCCGTTCGGGCCAGCCGATGCCGATGGCGATCGGGCCGCGCATGTCGGGCGGGGTGGCCTGGGCGAGGGTCGAGCCGTCGGTGAACTCCACCATGGAGTGCACGTAGGACTGCGGGTGCACGACGACCTCGATGCGGTCGAAGGGGATGTCGTAGAGGAGGTGCGCCTCGATGACCTCCAGGCCCTTGTTGACCAGCGTGGCGCTGTTGACGGTGATCACGGGGCCCATGGCCCAGGTGGGGTGCGCGAGCGCGTCCTCGGGGGTGACGTGCGCGAGGTCGGCCTTGGTGCGTCCCCGGAAGGGGCCGCCGGAGGCGGTGACGACGAGCCTGCGCACATCGGCGCGGGTGCCGGCCGCCAGCGCCTGGAAGAGGGCCGCGTGTTCGGAGTCGACCGGGATGATCTGGCCGGGCGCGGCGATCGCCTTGACGAGCGGGCCGCCGACGATCAGGGATTCCTTGTTGGCGAGCGCGAGGGTGCGGCCCGCTTCGAGGGCGGCGAGCGTCGGCGCGAGGCCGATGGAACCGGTGATGCCGTTGAGGACCGTGTGGCAGGCGGAGGCGGCGACCTGCGTCGCGGCGTCCGGTCCGGCCAGGATCTCGGGGAGCGGCTCCCCCGCCTCGTACTGCCCCGCCAGGGCCTCGCGCAGCGCCGGTACGACGTCCTCGCGGGCGACGGCGACGGTGCGCACCCGCAGCCGGCGGGCCTGCTCGGCGAGGAGGCCGACGCGGCCGCCCGCGGCGGAGAGCGCGGTGACGCGGAACCGGTCGGGGTTGCGCAGGACGAGGTCGATGGCCTGGGTGCCGATCGAACCCGTGGACCCGAGGATGACGATGTCCCGCGGCCCCGTCCCGTCCCTGCCGTCGGTGACGGGGAGGGGGTCGAAGACGCGATGCGGGTCGGCGAGGGGAGATGGGCTGTCGCTCATCCCCCCATTGTGGCCGCTGCGCCTCCCCGCCCGGACCGCGCGCGCCCGGCGGGCGGGGAGGTGTCGGCCTCCGCACGGCTTGCTTCGGGAAATGTCCCGACTTTTCCCGGGCGCTTCAGCGGATGGGGCGGTGGACGTTGTCGCGGGTGGAGGGGCCGGGGGCGGCTTCCGCGATCCAGGGGCCTTCGCCGGAGGAGTCGATGACGCCCGCTTCGAGCCAGGTGTAGGTGCCGGACAGGACGCCCTTGACCACCTTGCGGTCGAGGTCGTCGGTGTTGGTCCACAGGCGGGCGAAGAGTTCCTCCACGCGGATGCGGGACTGGCGGCAGAAGGCGTCGGCCAGCTGATAGGCCTCGCGGCCGTGGTCCTCGGTGGTGCGCAGGAGTTCGGCGCGTACGCAGGCCGCGCTCATCGCGAACAGTTCGGCCCCGATGTCGACGATCCGGCCGAGGAAGCCCTGCTTGCTCTCCAGCTTTCCCTGCCAGCGGGACATGGCGTAGAAGGTGGAGCGGGCCAGCTTGCGGGCGCCGCGCTCCACGTAGCGCAGGTGGCCGGAGAGGTCGACGTGGCCGGGCGGGTGGAACTCGGCGTAGGAGCGCGGGAGCTGGCCCGGGCCCGCGACCAGCTTCGGCAGCCAGCGCGCGTAGAAGCCGCCGGCCCGCGCGCCCGCCCGCGCCTTGTCGGTGAGGGTCTTGTCGGGGTCGATGAGGTCGCCCGCGACCTTCAGGTGGGCGTCGACGGCCTCCCGGGCGATCAGCAGGTGCATGATCTCCGTGGAGCCCTCGAAGATGCGGTTGATGCGCAGGTCGCGCAGGATCTGCTCGGCCGGCACGGCGCGCTCGCCGCGGGCGGCCAGGGACTCGGCGGTCTCGAAGCCGCGGCCGCCGCGGATCTGGACCAGTTCGTCGGCCATCAGCCAGGCCATCTCGGAGCCGTAGAGCTTGGCGAGGGCGGCCTCGATGCGGATGTCGTTGCGGTCCTCGTCGGCCATCTGCGAGGAGAGGTCGAGGACGGCCTCGAGGGCGAACGTCGTCGCCGCGATGAAGGAGATCTTCGCACCGACCGCCTCGTGGTACGCCACGGGCTTGCCCCACTGCTCACGGGCCCCGGACCACTCGCGGGCGATCTTCAGGCACCACTTGCCGGCGCCGACGCACATGGCGGGCAGGGAGAGCCGCCCGGTGTTGAGCGTGGTGAGGGCGATCTTCAGGCCCGCGCCTTCGGGGCCGATACGGTTCGCGGCGGGGACGCGCACCCGGTGGAAGCGGGTCACGCCGTTCTCCAGGCCGCGCAGGCCCATGAACGCGTTGCGGTTCTCCACGGTGACGCCCTCGGCGGTCGCCTCGACGACGAACGCCGTGATGCCGCCCTTGTGGCCCTCGGACTTCGGCACCCGCGCCATCACGACGAGCAGGTCCGCGACGACGCCGTTGGTGGTCCACAGCTTCACGCCGTCCAGGACGTAGTCGTCGCCGTCCGGCACGGCCGTGGTGGCCAGGCGGGCCGGGTCGGAGCCGACGTCCGGCTCGGTCAGCAGGAACGCCGAGATGTCGGTGGTGGCGCAGCGCGGCAGGAAGGCGTCCTTCTGCTCCTGGGTGCCGAAGATCTTCAGGGGCTGCGGTACGCCGATCGACTGGTGCGCGGAGAGCAGCGCGCCGATCGCGGGGCTCGCGGAGCCGGCGAGGGCGAGGGCCTTGTTGTAGTAGACCTGGGTGAGGCCGAGTCCGCCGTACTTCGTGTCGATCTTCATGCCGAGAGCGCCGAGTTCCTTGAGGCCCTTGACGACCTCGTCGGGGATGCGCGCCTCGCGTTCGATGCGGGCCGAGTCGACCTTCGTCTCGCAGAAGTCGCGGAGCCGGGCGAGGAACTCCTCGCCGCGCCGCGCGTCCTCGTCGGCGGGCAGGGGGTGCGGGTGGACCAGGTCGAGCCGGAAGCGGCCGAGGAAGAGTTCCTTGGCGAAGCTCGGCTTTCGCCAGTCCTGTTCGCGCGCCGCCTCGGCGACCTGCCGGGCCTCGCGTTCGCTCACGGACGGCTTGGGGGTTGGTGCGGTCATGAAGCTCACCTCGCCGCGCAGAGGGGTCGGATGCTGCTTCGGTCTTCGGTTACCGGCTGGTGCTTCGGTCTTCGGTTACCGGCTGGTGCTACTGGATCGTTGGTACCCCATTCGTCCCGACCCCACCAGTCCTCGCGCGGCGTTCGTACGCGATGCGCCCGTCCGTACGCCGGGCCCCAACCCCGCGTCCGCACGCGAACGGCCGGAGCCCCCGCACAGTGGGCTCCGGCCGTGTCCTTGGGATGACGTCGCTTACAGGGCGAGGCCCGTCAGCACCATGACCCGCTCGTAGGTGTAGTCCTCCATCGCGTAGCGGACGCCCTCGCGGCCGACGCCGGACTGCTTGACGCCGCCGTAGGGCATCTGGTCGGCGCGGTAGGAGGGGGCGTCGCCGATGACCACGCCGCCGACCTCCAGGGCGCGGTGCGCGCGGAAGGCGGTCTGCAGGTCGTGCGTGAAGACGCCCGCCTGGAGGCCGTACTTGGAGTCGTTGACGGCGGCGAACGCCTCCGCCTCGCCGTTCACCTTCTTGAGGGTGAGGACCGGTCCGAAGACCTCCTCGCGGGCGAGGGTCACCTCGGCCGGCACGTCGGCGAGGACGGTCGGCGCGTACGTGGCGCCGTCGCGCTTGCCGCCGGTGAGCAGCCGCGCGCCCGCCTGGACGGCCTCGTCGACCCAGGACTCCACGCGCTTGGCGGCGTCCTCGTTGACCAGCGGGCCGACCTCGGTCGCCGGGTCGGCGGGGTCGCCGGTGACCTGGGCCTCGACGGCCTTGACGACGCGCTCCACGAGCCGGTCGTAGACGGTGGCATCGGCGATGACCCGCTGCACGGAGATGCAGGACTGGCCGCCCTGGTAGTTGGAGAAGGTCGCGATCCGCGAGGCGGCCCAGTCCAGGTCCTCGTCCGAGGAGAAGTCGTCGAGGACGACGGCAGCGCCGTTGCCGCCCAGCTCCAGGGTGCAGTGCTTGCGCGGCACCGAGTCCATGATCGCGTAGCCGACCTTGTCGGAGCCGGTGAAGGAGATGACCGGCAGGCGCTCGTCCTGGACGAGGGCGGGCATCTTGTCGTTGGCGACCGGCAGGACCGACCAGGAGCCGGCGGGCAGCTCGGTCTCGGCGAGCAGCTCGCCGAGGATCAGGCCGGACAGCGGGGTCGCGGGGGCCGGCTTCAGGATGATCGGCGCGCCGACGGCGATGGCCGGGGCGACCTTGTGCGCGCAGAGGTTCAGCGGGAAGTTGAACGGCGCGATGCCGAGGACGACGCCCTTGGGGAAGCGGCGCGTCAGGGCGAGGCGGCCCTGGCCGCCGGCGTCGGTGTCCAGGCGCTGGGCCTCGCCGCCGTTGAAGCGGCGGGCCTCCTCCGCGGCGAACCGGAAGACGGAGACCGCGCGGCCCACCTCGCCGCGGGCCCACTTGATCGGCTTGCCGTTCTCGGCGGAGATGAGCTGCGCGATCTCCTCGGTGCGCTCGACGAGCCGGCGGCTCACGTGGTCGAGGGCGGCGGCGCGGGCGTGGGCCGGGGTCGCGGCGAACTCGTCGCGCACGGCGTACGCGGCGGCCACGGCCTCCTCGACCTGGGCGTCGGTCGGGACGGCCGCCTTGGCGACGAGCCGCCCGTCCCAGGGCGAGGTGACGTCGAACGTGGTCTCGCCGGTGGTCTGGCGACCGGCGAGCCAGAAGGCGTGGATGGAAGTCATGCGAATTCCCGGCCCTTCCGCGGAGCTGTGTCTGGAGGTACGTCCCTCACCGTAGGGGCAGCGGAAGTCCGGGGCGTTTGTCCGACTCGGAGTACTGCCGGGGGGCGTCGCACCGCTTTGGCAGGGGCGGGAGTCCTTGTACGCGGAAGGCGTCCGGCTCAGTCCGATCCCGTCGACGTCGCCTTCAGCGAGAGCCACAGCTCCATGCGGACGTCGGGGTCGTCCAGCGAGCGGCCGAGGATCTCCTCGACCCGGCGCATGCGGTAGCGCAGGGTGTGCCGGTGGACGCCGAGGTCCGCCGCCGCCGCGTCCCACTGGCCGTGCCGCGAGAGCCAGGCCCGCAGCGAGGCCACGAGGTCGCCGCGGCCCGTCGCGTCGTGCTCGCGCAGGGCCCGGAGCAGTCCGTCGGCGAAGGCGCGCACCGCGTCGTCGGCGAGCAGCGGCAGCACCGATCCGGCGGCCAGCTCCTCGTGCTCGACGAGCGCCCGCCCGCGCCTGCGGGCGACGGACAGTGCCTGCTCGGCCTGCTTGTACGCGGTGGCGGCGGCGATCGGCCCGGCCGGCGCGGACAGGCCCATCACCAGCTCGGCCTCCTCGCCGGACGCCGTGGCCTCGCGCCCCGCGGCGCCCCGCTCGGCCTCCAGGGCCGCCGCGTACTGCGCGCAGGCCCGCGCCGCCGCGCCGCCGTCCACGACCAGCAGCACCAGCCGGCGGCCGTAGGGGACGACGAGCAGTGCCTCGCCGGAGCGGGCGGCGGCGGCGTCGACGACGTCGACGAGCGCGGCGAGCGGATCGCCGCCGCCCGAGGCGTCGGCCGCCACGGCGAGGACCGCGGCGGAGGCCGAGGCGGGGGCGGCGGTCTGTGCCGCAGCGGCGCCGCTCTCGACGCCCTCGCCGGGTGCCGCGCCGGCCCGCACCCGGGCCGCCGAGGCGGAGGCCACCTCGGCGACGACGAGCCGGAAGGGGGCGTCCAGGAGACTTCCGTAGAGGTCGCCCGCGACGGTCCGCGCGTGGTCGGGCTCCCCCGCGAGCAGCATGCGCAGCACGGCGGCGCCGATGCGCTGCTCGGCGGCGTGCAGGGAGCGGGAGCGCTCGGTGGTCAGGGTGAGCAGGGCGATGGCGGAGTGCACGGCGTAGCGCTCGGCGGTGCCGAGGGTGGATGCCGTGCCGACGGCGAGGGCGGCGCGTGGTCTGCGGCCGGTGCCCAACGAGTGCAGCTCGACGCGGTCCTCGGCGCCGGCGACGACCGAGCTGGCGGGCGCGGGCCGCTCCCTGAGGCGCTCGACGTCGGCGGTGAGGCGGGCGGCGCGGCGCGTGGCCCACTCCGGGGCGGTGGCGACGACGGCGCCCGAGGCGTCGTACAGCGCGGCCCAGCCGTCGACCTGTCCGGCGAGCGCGAGCAGCAGGCCCTCGGGGCCGTCGCTGAGCGCTTGTTTGGTCAGCTCGCGCTGGGCGGAGAAGCCGGCGGTGACGGCGCGGTACTGCTCCTCGGCGATGGCGGCGGAGACGGCCTTGCTGATGGCGAGGAACGGGGTGCGCCGGGGCACCTCGATGAGCGGCAGGTTCGCCTCGGTGGCGGCGTCCAGGAGGGCCTTGGGGATGTCCGGGTAGTGGACGCCGACGGCGAAGCCGAGGCCGACGACGCCGGCGCCCGCGAGCCGCTTCACGTAGCTCCGCATGGCCTGCGGGTCCTCCGCGTCCAGCTTGAGCGCGGTGATCAGGAGCAGCTCGCCGCCCTCCATGTAGGGCACCGGATCGGCGAGCTCGCTCGCGTGCGCCCAGCGCACGGGGGTGTCCAGGCGCTCCTCGCCCGCACGCACGGTCAGCTTGAGCGCGGAGTGGTGGACGAGCGAGGCGAGCGTGGGCGGCATGGGACCTTCAGGTCTGCGGCGGTGTGGGGTGGATCTTTTGGCCGGTCCGTATGAACGACCTGTGTCGATTCTGCCTCACCGTACGGTGGGGACAAGACGGAAGCCCGCCGTCCGCACCCGTCCTCACCCGGTCTGGCCGACCGCCGCCCCGCTCCGCAGATCCACGAGCAGCGGTGGCGCGTGCTCGCCGTCCACGGTGGTGAGCGAGAGCACGGCGTGGCCGGGCGGCAGCGCGTGGGCGAGGTCGGAGGCGGACCAGCGCTCCCGCTCGATCTTGCGTACGGTGACCGCGTCCGTGGTCACCGCCTTGCCGGTGACGAGCTTGCGCAGCGAGTGCAGCGCCCGTGTCATCGGCTGGTCGGCGAAGACGGTGTGCTGCGCGACTTCCTTGGTCTCGATCCACTCGGTGCCCCAGGCCTCGGTGAACCGGCGCCCGTCCCACGTCGTCACCCCGGAGAAGGCCATCCGGCAGCCGACCGCCGCGTACAGCGGCCCCTGGAGCGCCTCCGGCACCTCTCCTATGGTGCGCAGGCCCAGCACGACGCCGGCGTTCAGCGAGCGCAGCCGCTGGATGGCGCGCACGCTCTCGGCGGTGAGCGTGCGGGAGGCGTCGTCGAGGATCAGTCCGACGAAGTGCGTACGACGGGCACGGCCGCGCGCCACGTAGGTGAACTGGGCGAGCAGCAGGCGCGCCAGCAGCCGCGAGGCCTCCTCGTGGCCGTGTTCGGGCAGGTCCACCCGCACGCGCAGCGGGTGGTGGGCGACGGCCCGCATGGAGAAGGGGTGCCCGTCGCCGCCGGGGTCGAAGAAGTCGGCGAACGCGGGCCGGTCGAGCAGGGCGAGCCGGTCGGCGAGCGCGGGGCCCGGGTCGTTGGGGGAACCGGACTGGCGGATGCGGGCGTCCAGCTCACGGCGCATGGCGGCGTGTTCTCCCACGCCGATGCCCGCCTGGAGGGCGGTGAGCGCGGCGGGGTCCCCTTCGAGCAGTTCCCGCAGCACGGGCACGGAGGGGAAACGTCCGTGCAGGGCGCGGTAGGGGCCGAGCAGCTGGGCAAGGGTGGTGGCGGCGCGCCGCGTGTCGACGGCTTCGAGGTCGCCGACCAGGCCTTCGGCGAGGAAGGAGGCCGCCTCGTCCGCGTCGGCGCAGTCCGCGTACAGGTCGATGTCGTGGACGGACGCCGGGTCGCCGGGTTTGACCACGACGTCGTACGTCTCGTCGGCGCCCAGCCGGGTGCCGGCCGCGCACACCACGACGACCGCGCACTGTCCGGTGAGGGCGCCGAGGGCGAGCGACTCGGCGACGGGCCGCATGAGGCGGCCGGTCTTGCCGGCGCCGGAGGGGCCCACGGCGAGCAGCGAGGTGCCGAGCACCCTCCGGTCGAGGGCCGCGCCCGCCTCGCGTACGGCGTGGGGGTTGCGTTCGTCCTTCGCGAAGCGGCCGATCCTGACCTGGCCGGTGAGCAGGTCGTGGACGGCGGTGCGGGCCGGCAGGTCGCGCTGGCCCGAGGGGTGGACCCAGGCGGCGGCGCCGTTCCTCGCGACGGTGTCGACGAACCCGGCGAGGGCGGCCGGGTCGGGGGCGGCCGTGCGCCAGGCATGGGCGAGGCGGGCGCAGTCGACGTCGGTCATGCGCCCGGCGAGCAGTTCGCCGCAGAGCAGGTCCGCCGTCTTGTCCTGGCCGGCCGCGCGCAGCTCGGGCCAGTGGGCGTGCGCGGGGGCGGCGGGGGGGCGCGGCGGGGCGGCGGGACGGCGCGCGCCGGCGCTCCTGGCCTCGCGGACCGCCTGCCACCAGCCGCCGATCCGGGCGAAGGGCCACAGCACGGCGAGCGTGATCAGGCCGTACAAGGTGTCGATGACCACGGGTGAGGCGAAGACCTCGTAGCCGCCCGTGACCAGCGCGACCAGGGAGAAGACGGGGTCGGCGACGGGCAGCGGCCGCATGTCGAGGCCGAGGGCGCTCGGCCAGACGAAGGCCAGGGCGGCCACCGCGGCGACGGAGGCGAGCACGGCGCGGGACGGCTGCGGGCGCCGCACCACGAAGTGGCGGATCGAGTCGGGCCAGGCGCCGAGCCGTCCCACGGTGTACACCAGCGCGCCGAAGACCACCCCGTCGTAGACGATCCGGGCGTCGGTGCCCTGCCACGTCTTGGGCTGGGTGCTGCCGATCCACCACCACTCCCCCGGGGTGAACAGCTTCAGCAGGGCCCATTGGTAGGGGATGCTCCCCTGGCGCCACAGCGACCAGAACAGCAGGCCGAGCAGGGTGGAGATCACCATGCCGACGACCAGGCGCCGGTCGGCGCCCTCGGTCTCGGCCTCGGGCGCGGGGGGCCGGTGGCGGTAGCGCCAGATGCCCGGGGCGGCCTGGGGGCGGGGGGCGGCGAGCCAGTCGGCGACGGTGGCGGGGCGGTCGTCGCCGGGCGGCCGCCGGGGCATCGGCGGCGCGGCGGGGGGCGCCGGTGGGGCCGGGCGCGGTGCCGGTGCGGCCCGCTGCCCGTCGCGTGCCCCGTGCGTGCCCTCGGTGTCCATGGCCGTTGCCCCCTGACCTGCCGGTCCGTCCGTCGATCCGGGCTCAATCTAGTGCCAGCGGGTGGGGAGTTCACCGGTTACGCGCCCGGTCCCTGCGCGCGGCCGTACGGCGCCTTGTGTCCAAGTCGGACAACCCTGCCGAGCGACCCCACCCCGATGGAGCATGACCGGCCGCCCGTCCCACCCCTAATCTGCGAGAAACCCCCGTCGAACCAGGCAATCCCGTCGCCCGGCGCCGGCACAGCCGTTCAACCCGAGAAATACAGGAGCCCCGCATGAGCGACATCCCGCAGGAGCGCCGCGTCGTCACCGCCATTCCCGGTCCGAAGTCGCAGGAACTGCAGGCCCGCCGTGCCGCCGTGGTCGCCGGTGGTGTGGGCTCCGTGCTGCCCGTCTTCACCGCTCGCGCGGACGGCGGCATCATCGAGGACGTCGACGGCAACCGGTTGATCGACTTCGGCTCCGGCATCGCCGTGACGTCCGTGGGCGCCTCCGCCGAGGCCGTGGTGCGCCGCGCCTCCGCCCAGCTCCAGGACTTCACGCACACCTGTTTCATGGTCACGCCGTACGAGGGCTACGTGGCCGTCGCCGAGGCGCTCGCCGAGCTGACGCCGGGCGACCACGAGAAGAAGTCGGCGCTGTTCAACTCCGGCGCCGAGGCCGTCGAGAACGCCGTCAAGATCGCCCGTGCGTACACCAAGCGCCAGGCCGTCGTCGTCTTCGACCACGGCTACCACGGCCGTACGAACCTCACGATGGCGCTGACCGCCAAGAACATGCCGTACAAGCACGGCTTCGGCCCGTTCGCCCCCGAGGTCTACCGCGTCCCGGTCGCCTACGGCTACCGCTGGCCGACCGGCGCCGAGAACGCCGGCCCCGAGGCCGCCGAGCAGGCCATCGACCAGATCACCAAGCAGGTCGGCGCGGAGAACGTCGCCGCGATCATCATCGAGCCGGTGCTCGGCGAGGGCGGCTTCATCGAGCCCGCGAAGGGCTTCCTGCCCGCCATCGTGAAGTTCGCGAACGACAACGGCATCGTCTTCGTGGCGGATGAGATCCAGTCCGGCTTCTGCCGCACCGGCCAGTGGTTCGCCTGTGAGGACGAGGGCATCGTCCCCGACCTGATCACCACCGCCAAGGGCATCGCGGGCGGTCTGCCGCTCGCCGCCGTGACCGGCCGCGCCGAGATCATGGACGCCCCGCACGCGGGCGGCCTCGGCGGCACCTACGGCGGCAACCCGGTGGCCTGCGCCGGTGCCCTCGGCGCCATCGAGACGATGAAGGAGCTCGACCTCAACGCCAAGGCGAAGGGCATCGAGGCCACCATGAAGGCCCGCCTCACCGCGATGGCCGAAAAGTTCGACATCATCGGTGACGTCCGCGGCCGCGGCGCCATGATCGCCGTCGAGCTGGTCAAGGACCGGACGACCAAGGAGCCCGACCCGCAGGCCACCGCCGCCCTGGCCAAGGCCTGCCACGCGGAGGGCCTGCTGGTCCTGACCTGCGGCACCTACGGCAACGTGCTGCGCTTCCTGCCGCCGCTGGTCATCGGTGACGACCTGCTGAACGAGGGCCTGGACATCATCGAGGGCGCCTTCGCCGGGCTCTGAGTCCGGACGGGTGTCGGGGCGGGCGTCGGGGCGTGTGAAGAAGGTGTGCGGGCCCCATGGCAGGTTGCCGAGGTGCCTGTCGGCCCACCCCCCTCTGTCGTACGGTTTTCCGCAGATGAGAGAGACACCCCGCCCACAGGAAACGGTGGGCGACGCCAGGGCGGAGCCTCCCCGGCCCCGTCCCGGCCGTGCCTTCGCGCACACCCCCGGGGCCCCTGGCCCCGGAACTCCTCACCGATCGGACGGCCGCACGCCCCACACCCCCCGGGGCGCGCGGCGCCCCGGTCCTCCCGACCGCCCCGGAACCTCCCCCCCTGTTCCGGGGCGGTCGCGCCTTTTTCCCGTGCCGGCTCTCGGGGCCCTGCTCTTCGCGCTGTGCACCTGGCAGGTCGTGGCGGGCGGGCCGTTGCGCCGCGCCGACGAGCGTCTGGGGCGGGCCGTCGCGGGCTGCGGTTTCCCCGAGGGCGTCGCGGAGTTCCTCGCCGATCTCGGCAACGCGAGTGTCGCCCTGCCGGTCCTCGTCGCCGTCATTGCCCTGGTGACCTGGCGCGGGCGTCGCGCCGGTGCGCCCCGCTGGTGGCTGCCCGGCGCCGCCTGCGCCCTCGCCCTGGCCGCGGTGCCCGCTCTCGTCGTCCCGCTCAAGGCGGCCGTCGGGCGGCCCGGCCCGCCCGGCATGGCCGGCCACGACGGCTTCTACCCCTCGGGCCACACGGCGACGGCCGCCGTCGCCTATGGAGCGGCGGCGCTGCTCCTTCGGGCGCTGCCGCTCTCTTCGTACGGGCGCCTCGCCCTGCTCGTCGGCTGCGCGGCGCTGAACCTCGCCGTCGGCTTCGGTCTCGTCCGGCGCGGGTACCACTGGCCGCTGGACGTGGTGGCCTCGTGGCTGCTGTGCGGGGTGCTGCTCCAGGTCGTGGCGGTGGTGGTCGGGCGGCCGCGCGGGCTCACCGCTCCTGATCCCGGGCCCCCTGGGTGAGTCCCGCGGCCGCCTCGTGCATCGCCAGTTCGAGCAGCGCGGGGTCCGTCAGGGTGCCCGAGCCGTCGGGGGCGATCAGCCAGCGGACGCCGCTCGCGGCGCGGCCCGGGTGGGGCACGACGATCCAGGTGCCGTGCCCCGCGCCGCGCACGCCCGTGCCGAGCCAGCGGGCCGCCGTGCCGGCCGGGACGAAGAAGCCCGTGCGCCCGTCCCCGAAGTCGGTGAGCACCGGTCCGGGGCGGTCCACGCAGCGGCTCAGCACGTCCAGCGTCGGACGGCCGAGGTCGCCGGGCAGGATCAGCACGTCCCAGCGGCGCCCGGCGGGCAGCAGCGCGACGCCGAGGGGGTTGCGCTCCCATTCCCAGCGGCAGGCGTCCGGATCCGGTGCCACCGACACCAGCCATTCCACCGCCGCCCTCGCTCCCGAGCCACCCGAGCCAGTCATTGCGGGACCTCCCTTTCCTGTACGACAACGGTGCGCGTCACAGGAGAGAGAGGCCCCGGGGCGGATCATTACGCGAGTTCGCCTACTTGCCGGTAGCGCGGCGGCGCGCGGTGAGCCCACCGGCGTACGCCGTGACCGTGATCCGACCGGCGTGCGCCGGTTCAGCTGTCGAAGCCGAGGCCCAGCCTGTCCATCGTCTTCAGCCAGAGGTTGCGCTTGCCGCCGTTGGCGTCGGAGCGGGCCAGCGACCACTTGGTGAGCGCGACACCGGTCCAGGCGAACGGCTCGGGCGGGAACGGCAGCGGCTTGGTGCGGACCATCTCCAGGCTCGTGCGCTCGGTCCGCTCGCCGGAGAGCAGGTCCAGCATCACGTCGGCGCCGAACCGGGTGGCCCCGACACCGAGGCCCGTGTACCCGGCCGCGTAGGCGACGCGCCCCTGGTGCGCCGTGCCGAAGAACGCCGAGAAGCGCGAGCAGGTGTCGATCGCGCCGCCCCAGGCGTGCGTGAAGCGGACCCCCTCCAGCTGGGGGAAGCAGGTGAAGAAGTGCTCGGCGAGCTTCGCGTACGTCTCGGGCCGGTCGTCGTACTCGGCGCGCACCTTCCCCCCGTACGGGTAGATCGCGTCGTAGCCGCCCCACAGGACGCGGTTGTCGGCGGAGAGGCGGAAGTAGTGGAACTGGTTCGCGCTGTCGCCGAGCCCCTGCCGGTTCCGCCAGCCGATCGCGGCGAGCTGCTCGCCGGTCAGCGGCTCGGTCATCAGCGCGTAGTCGTAGACCGGGACGGTGTACGCGCGGATCCGCCTGACCAGCGAGGGGAAGATGTTCGTGGCGAGCGCCACCTGGCGGGCGAAGACCCTGCCGTACGGCGTGCGGACCGCCATCCCGGCGCCGGACCGGGCCAGTCCGAGGGCGGGCGTGTGCTCGTAGACGCGTACGCCCTTCTCCAGGCAGGCCCGCTTCAGGCCCCAGGCCAGCTTCGCCGGGTGCAGCATGGCGACGCCGTCGCGGTCCCACAGGCCGCCGAGGAACGTCGGTGAGTCGACCTGCGCGCGCACGGCGTCCGCGTCGAGGAGTTCGGCGCCGCCGGCCAGGCCATGGGCGGCCATCTCGTCGTACGTCTCGCGCAGTTCGGCCACCTGGTGCGGCGCGGTGGCGACGTCGATCTCACCGGTGCGTTCGAAGTCGCAGTCGATGGAGTAGCGCTTGACGGCCGCCTCGATCGCGTCGAGGTTGCGGGCGCCCAGCTCCTCCAGCTTCTCGATCTCGCCGGGCCAGCGGGCCAGGCCGTTGGCGATGCCGTGCGTGAGGGAGGCGGCGCAGAAGCCGCCGTTGCGGCCGGAGGCGGCCCAGCCCGCCTCGCGGCCCTCGACGAGGACGACCTCGCGGCGCGGGTCGCGCTCCTTGGCGTTGAGCGCGGTCCACAGGCCGCTGTAGCCGCCGCCGACGACGAGCAGGTCGCACCGGTCGTCGCCGGTGAGGGCGGGCTCGGGGGCGGGCCTGCCGGGGTCGTCCAGCCAGTACGAGACCGGCTGCGCGTCGGAGAGGGACTTGGTCCAGCGGGTCATGGCGCTTGGGGCCATGATTTCCACTCCTTCAGAAATTGCGGGGTGATGAGGATTGCTAACTGGGACTTCTTGCCGGAGCTTCTTGCCGGGACTACTGGGACTGCTTGTTGCGGCGCTTGCCGGCGAGCATTCCGGCGAGTACGAGCAGCACCGCGACGAGGAACATCGCCGTACCGATCACATTGATCTGAACGGGCGTACCGCGCTGTGCCGATCCCCAGACGAACATGGGGAAGGTCACGGTCGAGCCCGCGTTGAAATTCGTGATGATGAAATCGTCGAAGGAGAGCGCGAAGGCGAGCAGCGCGCCCGCCGCGATGCCCGGGGCGGCAATGGGCAGCGTGACCCGCAGGAAGGTCTGCACGGGGCCGGCGTAGAGGTCCTGGGCGGCCTGTTCCAGGCGGGGGTCCATCGACATGACGCGCGCCTTGACGGCGGTCACCACGAAGCTGAGGCAGAACATGATGTGGGCGATGAGGACGGTCCAGAAGCCCAGCTGGGCGCCCATGTTGAGGAAGAGCGTGAGCAGCGAGGCGGCCATGACGACCTCGGGCATCGCCATCGGCAGGAAGATCAGCGAGTTGATGGCGCCGCGCGCCCGGAAGCGGTAGCGCACCAGGGCGAAGGCGATCATCGTGCCGAGCACGGTCGCGCCGATCGTCGCCCAGGTGGCGATCTGCAGGCTCAAGCTGAGCGAGCCGCACATGTCCGCGACGCCGCACGGGTCTTTCCAGGCGTCGGTGGAGAACTCCTGCCAGGAGTAATTGAAGCGCCCCTTCGGCTTGTTGAAGGAGAACACGGTGACGACGACGTTCGGCAGGAGCAGATAGGCGAGCGTGCACAGGCCCGCGATGACGACGAGATTGCGCCGCAGCCAACGAAGAACAGCCATCAGACCAGATCCTCCGTTCCGGACTTGCGGATGTAGAAGGTCACCATGAAGAGGATGGCGGCCATGAGGATGAAGGACAGGGCGGCCGCCGTCGGGTAGTCCAGGATGCGCAGGAACTGCGTCTGGATGACATTGCCGACCATGCGGGTGTCGGTGGAGCCGAGCAGGTCCGCGTTGACGTAGTCGCCCGCCGCCGGGATGAAGGTGAGCAGCGTCCCGGAGACGACGCCGGGCATGGAGAGCGGGAACGTCACCTTGCGGAAGGTCGTGGACGGTGTGGCGTAGAGGTCGCCGGCCGCCTCGTGCAGCCGTCCGTCGATGCGCTCCAGCGAGGTGTAGAGCGGCAGGATCATGAACGGCAGGAAGTTGTAGGTGAGGCCGCAGATCACCGCGAGCGGGGTGGCGAGGACCCGGTCGCCGGAGGTGACGCCCAGCCAGCTCGTGACGTCCAGGACGTGCAGGGAGTTGAGGGCGCCCACCAGGGGGCCGCCGTCCGCGAGGATCGTCTTCCACGCCAGCGTGCGGATGAGGAAGCTGGTGAAGAACGGCGCGATGACCAGGACGAGGATGATGTTGCGCCAGCGGCCCGCGCGGAACGCGATGAGGTAGGCGAGCGGGTAGCCGAGCAGCAGGCACAGGACGGTGGCGGCGCCGGCGTAGAGCACCGAGCGCAGGAACTGCGGCCAGTACTCGGTGAGGGCGTCCCAGTAGGTGGCGAAGTGCCAGGTGACCTTGAAGCCGTCTTCGAGCGAGCCGGTCTGCACGGAGGTGGAGGCCTGGTAGACCAGCGGCAGCGCGAAGAAGACGATCAGCCAGAGGATGCCGGGGAGCAGCAGCCAGTAGGGGACGAGGCGGCCTCGCCCGCGGGGCTTGCGCGGCGCCGGCCCCGGGGTCCCGGGGTCTTTCGCCGGGGGCGCTTCGGTGGGGGCGGTGGTCATGCGGAGGCGTCCTCCTCGACCTTCGCGGCGCCGGCCTCGATGTCCTGGGCGGCGTCCAGGCCGAAGGTGTGCGCGGGGTTCCAGTGCAGGACGACCTCGGCGCCCGGGGTGAGGCGGCCGTCGCGCTCGATGTTCTGCGCGTACACCTCGAAGGAGTCGCAGGCCGGGCTGTCGATGACGTACTGGGTGGAGACGCCGATGAAGCTGCTGTCGGCGATGCGTCCGGTGACGCGGTTGCGGCCGGCGGGGATCTGGCCCGCGTCGTCGGCGTGCGTGAGGGATATCTTCTCGGGCCGTACGCCGACCAGGATGCGGCTGCCGGTGGCGGTGGGACCGGTACATCGGGCGGCGGGCAGCGTCAGCGTGCAGTCGCCCGCCTTGAGGATCAGGTCGTCGCCGCTCACCGCCGTCACCTCGGCCCCGATGAAGTTGGAGGTGCCGAGGAAGTTGGCGACGAAGGTGGTGCGCGGGTTCTCGTAGAGGTCGGCGGGGGCGCCGAGCTGCTCGACGCGGCCGCCGTTCATCACGGCGACGGTGTCGGCCATGGTCATGGCCTCCTCCTGGTCGTGCGTGACGTGGACGAAGGTGATGCCGACCTCGGTCTGGATGCGCTTGAGCTCCAGCTGCATCTGGCGGCGCAGCTTGAGGTCGAGGGCGCCGAGGGGCTCGTCGAGCAGGAGCACCTTGGGGTGGTTGATCAGCGCGCGGGCGACGGCGACGCGCTGCTGCTGGCCGCCGGAGAGCTGGTGCGGCTTCTTGCGGGCCTGTTCGCCGAGCTGGACGAGGTCGAGCATCTCGCCGACCTGCTTCTTCACGGACTTGATGCCGCGGCGGCGCAGGCCGAAGGCGACGTTCTCGAAGATGTCCAGGTGCGGGAAGAGCGCGTAGGACTGGAAGACGGTGTTCACGGGCCGCTTGTACGGCGGCAGGGCCGTGACGTCCTGCTCGCCGAGGTGGACGGTGCCCGAGCTGGGCTCCTCCAGGCCGGCGATCATGCGCAGCGTGGTGGTCTTGCCGCAGCCCGAGGCGCCGAGCAGCGCGAAGAAGGAGCCCTGCGGCACGGTGAGGTCGAGTGGATGCACGGCGGTGAAGGAGCCGTACGTCTTGCTGATCCCGGTGAGACGGACGTCGCCGCCGTGTTCTTGAGCAGTCGTCATGATGGGTCCAGGGGAATCGAGGGGGAACAGAGGCGCCCCGTCAGGGACGCGGGGCTGTGACACTTGTGGCTCCGCCACGGGACTTTCACCACACGCCCTAGACGCCGGTGAGCTTCGCGAACTTCTCCTCGTACGCGGTCTCTTCCTTGGGAGTCAGCGACCGGAACGCCCGGGACTTCTCCTTCATCTCCTTGTCGGGAAGGATCAGCGGGTTCGACGCCGCGTCCTTGTCGATCCTCGCGAGGGAGTCCCGCACCCCGTCCACCGGGCACACGTAGTTGATGTAGGCGGCGAGGCGGGCCGCCGGTTCGGGCTCGTAGTAGTAGTCGATGAGCCGCTCGGCGTTCTTCTTGTGGCGCGCCTTGTTCGGGACGAGCAGATTGTCCGTGGACGTGATGTAGCCCTGGTCCGGGATGTGGAAGCCGATGTCCGGGTTGTCCGCCTGGAGCTGTACGACGTCGCCGGCCCAGCCGAGACAGGCGGCCATGTCGCCCTTGGCGAGGTCCGAGGTGTAGTCGTTGCCGGTGAAGCGGCGGATCTGCTTCTTGTCGACGGCCTTCTGGAGGCGGGCGATGGCCGCGTCGAAGTCGTCGTCGGAGAAGTCCGCGGGATTCTTGCCCATGTCGAGAAGCGTCATGCCGACGGTGTCGCGCATCTCGGAGAGGAATCCGACGCGCCCGCGCAGCTTGGGGTCCTCCAGCAGCTGGGCCACCGAGGTGATCTTCTTCCCGCCGGTCGCCTTCTTGTTGTAGGCGATGACGGTGGAGATGCCGGTCCAGGGATACGAGTAGGAGCGGCCGGGGTCCCAGTCGGGGGTGCGGAACTGGCTGGAGAGGTTCGCGTACGCGTGCGGCAGGTTCGCGGGGTCCAGTTTCTGGACCCACCCGAACCGGATGAGCCGGGCGGCGAGCCAGTCCGTGACGCAGATGAGGTCGCGGCCGGTCTCCTGGCCCGCGGCGAGCTGCGGTTTGACCTTCCCGAAGAACTCGACGTTGTCGTTGATGTCCTCGGTGTACTTGACCGTGATCCCGGTGCGTTTGGTGAACGCCTCCAGGGTGGGCCGCCGGTTCTCGTCCTTGTCGTCGACGTCCATGTACTCGGTCCAGTTGGAGAAGGTGATCTGCTTCTCCCGCGCCGAGTGGTCGTCGGACGAGACCTCGCCCTGCCGCTTGCCCGCCGCGGGGATCCCGCAGGCGCTCAGCGCCCCGAGACCGCCGACGGCGAGCGCGCCGCCCGTGGAGGCGCGCAGCAGGGAACGGCGGGTCAGGGAGCCCCTGCCGTTTCGCAGACTGCGCCGCATGGCGGCCCATTGGGCCGGGGACAGGCTGTCGGGCTGGTTCTGCTCCATGCGCGTGGTTGCCCTTTCGGGAATCAGGCGGCCGCTGGTCGGGCGGCCTGTGACGACGTGGCTACGTGACTAGCGGTCCCCGAAGATCGTGCGGTGCCAGTCCTTGCGGACCACCGCGGTGTTGTCAAACATGACGTGCTTGATCTGCGTGTACTCCTCGAACGAGTACGCGGACATGTCCTTGCCGTAGCCGGACGCCTTGTAGCCGCCGTGCGGCATCTCGCTGAGGATCGGGATGTGGTCGTTGACCCAGACGCACCCGGCCTTGATCTCCCGGGTGGCGCGGTTCGCGCGGAACACGTCGCGGCTCCACGCGGAGGCGGCCAGACCGTAGGGGGTGTCGTTGGCGAGCCGGATGCCCTCGTCGTCGCCGTCGAAGGGCAGCACGACCAGCACCGGCCCGAAGATCTCGGACTGCACGATCTCGCTGTCCTGCGCCGCGTCCGTGACGAGGGTGGGCCGGTAGTAGGCGCCCGGGTGGGCGAGCGCCTCGCCGCCGGTCACCACGCGCGCGTAGGAGCGGGCGCGCTCGACGAACCCCGCGACGCGGTCGCGGTGCGCGTGGGAGATGAGCGGCCCCATGTCGGTGCTCGGGTCGAACGGGTCGCCGAGCCGCACGCTCTGCATGAGGTCGGCGACACCCTGCACGAAGGCGTCGTAGAGCGGGCGTTGGACGTACGCGCGCGTGGCGGCCGTGCAGTCCTGCCCGGAGTTGATGAGCGCTCCGGCGACCGCGCCGTGCACGGCGGCCTCGAGGTCGGCGTCGTCGAACACCACGAAGGGCGCCTTGCCGCCGAGTTCCAGGTGCAGCCGCTTGACGGTGGCGGTGGCGATCTCCGCGACGCGCTTGCCGACGCCGGTGGACCCGGTGAAGGAGGTCATCGCGACGTCGGGATGGCCCACGAGGTGCTCACCGGCGTCCCGGCCCGCGCCCGAGACGACGTTGACGACACCGTCCGGGATACCGGCCTCGGTGGCGGCCTGCGCGAAGAGCAGCGAGGTGAAGGGGGTCAGCTCGGCGGGCTTGAGGACGATGGTGTTGCCGGCCGCGATGGCCGGCAGGATCTTCCAGGCGGCCATCTGGAGCGGGTAGTTCCAGGGCGCGATGGACCCGACGACGCCGATGGGCTCCCGGCGTACGTACGAGGTGTGGTCCCCGGTGTACTCACCGGCCGACTGGCCCTGGAGATGCCGGGCCGCGCCCGCGAAGAAGGCGGTGTTGTCGACCGTCCCCGGGACGTCGAACTCCCGGCTCAGTTTGATCGGCTTGCCGCACTGCAACGACTCGGCCTGCGCGAACTGCTCGGCGCGGTCGGCCAGGACGCCGGCGAAGCGGTGCAGGGCGTCGGAGCGCTCGCCCGGGGTGGCGCCGGCCCAGCCGGGGAACGCCTCGACCGCGGCGGCGACGGCGGCGTCCACGTCGTCGCGCCCGGCGAGTTCGTACGTGTGGACGTCGTCGCCCGTCGCGGGGTCCACGACGGTGTGGGTCCGGCCGGACGTGCCCTTGACCGGGCGGCCGGCGATGTACTGCGCGCCGTCCGCGAAGTGGTCCCGCGCCTGGAAGTTGTGCATGACGCTCTCCTCCGCCGCCCGCCCCGTCCCGCCGGGGTCGACGTAGCTCCAGATCGATTTGAGTGCCGATCCTGACAGAGCAGTGATGGTCCAACAAGTGATTCCGTTGTTGCCTTTTGGTTACGCGACGGAATCTGTCGACCAGGTGTCGAGTCGTCCCGGAAAACCCGGGACGGAGTGTCCGTGGTGCGTGCCAGACTCGCGTGCATGACGGGAATCGAGTCGATCCGCTCGGTGAAAGCGCTGGTCGGCGCGGTGCGCGCGGGCGAGAAGGTGAAGTACCTGCACTTTTGGGGACATACGCCGAGACGGGACGGTTCGCTCGGCGCGAGCTGCCTCAGCCAGTGGTGGCCCGCGCCCTTCACCGTGGACGGCGTGCGGTACGCGACCGCCGAGCACTGGATGATGGCGGCCAAGGCCCGCCTCTTCGGCGACCCGGACGCGGAGCGGACCGCCCTCGCGGCGCGGACCCCCGCGGAGGCGAAGACGGCGGGGCGGCTCGTACGGGGCTTCGACGAGGCGACGTGGGCGCGCGAGCGGTTCGGGATCGTGGTCGAGGGCGGCGTCCACAAGTTCTCCTCGGATCCGGCGCTGCGGGACTTTCTGCGGGGGACGGGATCGCGGGTCCTGGTGGAGGCGAGCCCCCTGGACCGGGTTTGGGGCGTGGGCCTGGCCGCGGACGACCCGCGCGTGCAGGACCCCGAGAAGTGGCGGGGCCCCAACCTGCTGGGCTTCGCGCTGATGGAGGCGCGGTCCCGCCTCTGACCGGCGGGGCGCCTCAGGCGCTTCGGGGCGTCAGGCGCTTCGGGGCGTCGCGGCCTCGCCGGGCGCGGGGGCGCCTGTCGCGGCGGAGTCCTGCCGAGCCGGCCGGGTCAGCCGCTTCCGTACGAGACGGCGCTGCGCCGCCACCGTCACGAGCACGCCCGCGCCGAGGACCGGCCAGGCGAGCGGGCCCGCCGCGATCACGGCGGTGACCAGGAGCGGTCCGCCGCTGCGCTGGGCCGACGAGGACAGCCCGTGCACCCCGAGGTAGGCACCCTGGGCGTCGTCGGGGGCGAGCGCGATCGACAGCTCCCAAGAGGCGATGGCGTGGAGTATCTCCGCGAAGGTGAGCGCGGTCGCCGCGACCGTGAGGGCGGCGACGGCGAGCCACGTGCCGCCCAGCGTGGAGACGGTCAGGGCGGCGCACCCGGCGACGAAGCAGGCCGCCAGGGGGATCAGGAGTGCGCGGGCCCGGTCGGGGGTGCTGCCGAACCGGGACAGCGGTACCTGGCAGCAGACGACCAGTACGCAGTTGAGCACCATGAGGAGCGGCGCGAGACCGTGCGGGGCGTCGGTGGCGTGGACGATCCACAGCGGGATGCCGACCTGGAGCACCGCGTCGTCGAGGAAGAGGGCCGCCTCGGTCAGGGTGAAGAGCCGGCGACCGACTCGGCCGTTGTCGCCGACATGGCTGAACGGCCCGCGTCCATGTCCTCGTCCGGCACCACGAGGAGGACCACCAGCAGGGCCACGCCCAGCACGATGCCGACCGCGCCGCAGATGATCCCGGCGAGGGCCTGGCCCCCGTTGGTCGCCTCGCCCCGCCGCGCCCTCCCGCGTCCCACCGCGCCGAAGATCACCGCGAGGACGCCGAGCACGATGGGCAGCGGCCCCAGGAAGAAGACGACGGTCGCGATGACGCCGAGGACCAGCGCGGCGACCCCCATCCCGTTCGCGGGCGCCCCCGGCATGCCGGGCCAGCCGTATCCGGGCCCGCCCTGACCGACGGGGTAGCCCCCAGGCCCCGGGTACCCGTACGGCGACTGCGGCTGCGGCTGCCCCGGCCCGTCCGGCGAGATCGGCGGCGGCGGCACCGGTTCTCCGGGCACCGCGAAGGGGTGGGCGTCTGCCGCGTGCGGGCGCGCTCCCGGCATGGAGGTGGCCGTCCACCGACCGTGCGCCCCTTGGTCGCGGGGCGACTGGCTTTGGGGGGAGTGTCCGTGGACCGGGTCACCGGGGGCCGGCTGGGCGGGGGGCGACTGGCTTTGGGGCGACGGGCCTTGGGGCGGGTCACCGGGTGCCGGCCGAGCGTGGGGCGGTTGGCCTGAGGGCCCCTGACCGTAGGGCGGCTGTCCGTGAGCCGGCTCACCGGGGGCAGGCTGGGCGTGGGGCGACCGGCCTTGGGGCGGCTGACCATGCACCGGCTGACCGTGAGGCAGCTGCCCATGGGGGCCCTGACCGTAGGGCGGCTGTCCGTGAGCCGGCTCACCGGAGGCCGGCGGGCCGTAGGGCGGCTGGCCTTGAGGCGACGGTCCTAGGGGCGAGTGACCGTGGACCGGCTCACCGGGAGCCGACTGACCGTAGGGCGGCTGACCGTGGACCGGCTCACCGGGGACCGGCTGGCCATAGGACCCCTGCCCGTAAGGCGGCTGACCATAAGGCCACTGGCCGTAGGGCGTCGGCGGTCTCCGCCTCTTCTTCCGTGGCGTCGCGTCCTCCGGCGGCGGCGCCCACGGGTCGCGCTCCTCCGGCGCCCCCGCGCCGCCCGCGCCGCCCGCGCCGGGCACCGCGTCGTCGTCCTCGGGCTTCGCGGACATGGCGGGTCACCCCCTCCCTGCGTTCCGTCATGCTACGGCCCCCGCTTCCTCCGGGCCCATCGCCGCCTACGATGATCCCGACCCACCCGATCAGCCGATCAAGTCCGTTCCTGGGGAGGAAACCGTGACCGAGCAGCAGCAGCCCGCAGCCGCGACAGCCGAAGACCCGCACGCGTTCATCGCAGGACTGCCCAAGGCGGAGCTGCACGTGCACCACGTCGGCTCGGCCTCCCCCCGCATCGTCTCCGAGCTGGCCGCCCGGCACCCGGACTCCGCCGTGCCGACCGACCCCGAGGCGCTCGCCGACTACTTCACGTTCACCGACTTCGCGCACTTCGTGCAGGTCTACCTCTCCGTCGTGGACCTGATCCGCACCCCGGAGGACGTCCGCCTGCTCACCTACGAGGTGGCCCGGGACATGGCCCGGCAGAACGTGCGTTACGCCGAGCTGACCATCACCCCGTACTCCTCCGTCCGTCGCGGCATCGACGACCGCGCCTTCATGGACGCCATCGAGGACGCCCGCAAGGCCGCCGAGGCGGAGTTCGGCACGGTGCTGCGCTGGTGCTTCGACATCCCCGGCGAGGCCGGTCTCACGGCGGCCGAGGAGACGCTGCGGCTCGCCACCGACGAGAAGCTGCGCCCGGAGGGGCTGGTCTCGTTCGGGCTCGGCGGCCCCGAGATCGGTGTCCCGCGTCCGCAGTTCAAGCCCTACTTCGACCAGGCCATCGCGGCCGGCCTGCGCTCCGTGCCGCACGCGGGCGAGACGACCGGGCCCCAGACCGTCTGGGACGCCCTGGTCCACCTGGGCGCCGAGCGCATCGGCCACGGCACCACCTCCGCGCAGGACCCGAGGCTCCTCGCCCACCTCGCCGAGCACCGCGTCCCGCTGGAGGTCTGCCCGACCTCGAACATCGCCACGCGCGCGGTGCGCACCCTGGACGAGCACCCGCTCAAGCAGTTCGTGGACGCCGGTGTGATCGTGACGATCAACTCCGACGACCCGCCGATGTTCGGCACCGACCTGAACAACGAGTACGCCGTCGCGGCCCGCCTCCTCGGCCTGGACGAGCGCGGCATCGCGGCCCTCGCCAAGAACGCGGTGGAGGCGTCCTTCCTCGACCCGGCGGGCAAGGCCCGGATCGCCGCCGAGATCGACACGTACACGGAGGCGTGGCTCGCCCCGTGATCCGCCGGCACCACACAATGGGTCCATGCGCACCGTGACAGCTGTGGCCCACCGAGGCGATCCCTACCGTGTCCGCGAGAACACCCTCCCTTCCCTGCGCTCCGCGTTCGAACGGGGCGCGGACGCGGTGGAGATCGACGTCCGCCTGAGCAGTGACGGCGTACCCGTCCTGCTGCACGACGCGACGCTCGAACGGCTGTGGGGGTACGCGCGTCCGCTCGGCGCCCTGTCCGCCGCCGAGCTGGACGGTCTCACCGAGGGCGGCGTGCCGACGCTCGAAGCGGCCCTCGCGGCCACGGAGGGCCGCCGGATCATGATCGACCTGCCGGGCGCGACGCACGACGCCGTCCGTACGGTCGTCGGGACCGTCGCGGAGTGCGGGGCGGCCGAGCGCGTGTACTACTGCGCGGGCGGTCAGACGATGCTCGCGCTGCGCGACGCCGATCCGGCCGCGGAGATCGCGCTGACCTGGACCACGCTGGCCCCGCCCCGCCGCGTACTGCTCGACGCGGTGAAGCCGCGCTGGCTCAACTACCGCTTCCCGCTCGTCGACGGCGAGCTGGTCCGCCAGGTGCACCGGGACGGTTTCCTCGTCTCGGCGTGGACCCCGGACACCCGCCGCTCGATGCGCCGGCTGCTCGACGCGGGGGTGGACGCCATCACCACCAACCGCATCGACGTCCTGGAGTCACTGCGCGCCTCCTGAGACATCGGGGGCGCGTCGGGGGCACCTCGGGGTACCCGGAGTGGATGAACGACATTCTGGTGGGGACCTGTTCGTGGACGGACCGCGCGCTGCTGGCCAGCGGCTGGTACCCGCGGGGGTTCAAGGACGCCGAGGGGAGGCTGCGGCACTACGCCGGCCGTTTCCCGGTGGTGGAGGTGGACGCGACCTACTACGCGCTCCCCCGCGAGGAGACCTGCCGGCTGTGGGCGGACCGCACGCCGGGCGGCTTCCGCTTCGACGTGAAGGCGTTCTCCCTGCTCACCGGGCACCCGACCCGGCAGGCGGCCCTGCCGCCCGATCTGCGGGGCGAGCCGGAAGGCCCCTGGCTGCTCGACGCCGTGTGGCAGCGTTTCAGCGGGGCGCTCGAACCGCTGCGCCGGGCGGACCGGCTGGGGACGCTGCTCTTCCAGTTCCCGCCGTGGTTCACCCCGGGGCCCCGGGCGGAGAAGGCGCTGCACGAGTGCGCCGAACGCGCGGCGGGCTGGCCGGTGGCCGTGGAGTTCCGCCACCCCGCGTGGTGGCACGAGGACCAGCGGGCCCGCAGCGAGGCGCTGCTGACGGAGCTGGACCTGGCGGCGGTCGCGGTGGACACGGCGCAGGGCCTGTCCGGCTCCATGCCCCCCGTGGCCCCGGTCACCGCGGCGCGGCACGCGGTGGTCCGCTTCCACGGTCGCAGTGCGGCGTGGGGCACCGGTTCCAAGGAGGACAAGTTCCGGCACGTGTACGCGGCGGCGGAACTCGCCGAGTGGGTCCCGCGGATACGCTCCATGGCCGAGCGCGCCGACGAGGTCCACGTGCTGTTCAACAACTGCTGCGGGGATGCGGCGGTCCGTGCGGCCGAGTCGATGAGCCGACTCGTCGCCTCGGACTCCCCGAAAGCCCGCGAGTCCCCCGAGGCCCCCGAGGCCCCGGACGACGCGATGCTCCCCCTGGACTGGGCGCCCCTAGGGGACAACCCCGGGAACTCCCCCGGCACGTAGGCTCCTTGACCCCGGTGCGGTCCAGGGCACGCGCCCTCCCTGCGGACGATCCACCGCTCCGCCATGATCACGAGGATGAGGACACCAGGTACCAGACCACAGTCGCACCAGGAGTCCCCGTGAAGGTCCCCGCCCGCGCCACTCTCGCCACCGCCCTCATCCTCGGCCTGACCGGCGCCGCGACCGCCCCCGCCCTCGCGCACACCCCGGCCCGCGGGACGACCGTGGAAGCCACCTCGGCCCGCCCCGACTCGGCCCGCCCCGACTCCAAGGCCCTGCGCGAGGCGATCAAGGGGCTGCCGAACGCCGACGCGACCGCGGCCCTCGTCCGCGTCGGCGGCACGGACGGCACCTGGCGCCGCAGTGCGGGCGTCCACGACCTGGTCACACACCGTCAGGCCGACCCGCGCGGCCGGTTCCGCGCCGGGTCCACGACCAAGATCGTGACGGCTGCCGTCGCCCTGCAACTGGCCGCCGAGGGCGCGCTCGACCTGGACGAGCCGGTGCAGCACTACATGCCGGAACTGTTCGGCAAGGAGTTCCGGCCCATCCCCGTCCGCAGCCTCCTGAACTACACCAGCGGTCTCAAGCCGGGCGACGGCTTCGACGACGAATACGCCCACCGCCACGACACGTTGGACCCGCGGACCGTCGTCGCCTCCGCCCTCGCCAAGGGCCCCCAGCACGACCCGGGCGCCGAGCAGCACTACCGCAACATCGGCTACACCGTGCTCGGTCTGCTGATCGAGAGGGTCACCGGAGACACGTACGCCCATCAGGCCCGGCAGCGGATCTTCGAGCCCCTGCACATGCGCGACACGTACTTCCCGGGCACCGACCCCCGTATCCGCGGGCCGCACAACCGCGGCTACCAGACGATGGAACGCCCGGACGGCACGGCCCGGCTGGTGGACGTCACCGAGTGGAACCAGTCCGACCGCTTCGCGGCGGGCGACATGATCTCGTCCACGGCCGACCTGGAGACCTTCACACGGGCTCTGTTCGGCGGAGAGGTCCTGCCGGGCGCCCAGCTGAAGGAGATGCTCACGCTGCCCCGCCTCGCGCCGGGCGTCCCCGAGGCGGTCTACGGCGGGGGTCCGCAGCACGTGAAGATCGGCGGCAAGGACGTCTGGCTCAAGACCGGCGCACGCTACGGCTACACGAACCTGATCGCCGCCACCGAGGACGGCTCCCGCACCCTCGTCTACTCGGTCAACGCGACCGACGCGAAGGGCTCGGGCACTAACCCGGTGGCCGAGCGCATCGTCGGGGCCGCGCTGAAGTGAGAGACCTGACCGGCCGACCTACGTGCCGTTCCGCAGGCCGCCGCCGTGGTCCAAGTGGCGGTACGCCGCCGAGGACGCCTGGCACGCCCGTGCGGCGCCGCCGTTCCTGAGGCGGCGCCGCACGGGCAGGGGAGTCTCGGCCGTTACTTCGCGGACTCCACCGCGTGGCCGCCGAACTGGTTGCGCAGCGCGGCGATCATCTTCATCTGCGGGGAGTCGTCCTGGCGGGACGCGAAGCGGGCGAAGAGGGACGCGGTGATCGCCGGGAGCGGGACCGCGTTGTCGATGGCCGCCTCGACGGTCCAGCGGCCCTCCCCGGAGTCCTGCGCGAAGCCGCGCAGCTTCTGAAGGTGCTCGTCGTCGTCCAGCGCGTTGACCGCGAGGTCCAGCAGCCAGGAACGGATGACCGTGCCCTCCTGCCAGGAACGGAAGACCTCGCGCACGTCGGTCACCGAGTCGACGGCCTCCAGCAGCTCCCAGCCCTCGGCGTAGGCCTGCATCATGGCGTACTCGATGCCGTTGTGGACCATCTTGGAGAAGTGACCGGCGCCGACCTTGCCCGCGTGGACGTAGCCGAAGTCGCCCTCCGGCTTGAGGGCGTCGAAGACCGGCTTGACGCGGGCTACGTGCTCGTCGTCTCCGCCGACCATGAGCGCGTAGCCGTTCTCCAGGCCCCAGACGCCGCCGGAGACACCGCAGTCCACGAAGCCGATGCCCTTGGCCTTCAGCTCCTCGGCGTGCTTCTCGTCGTCCGTCCAGCGGGAGTTGCCGCCGTCGACCACGATGTCGCCCTCGGACAGGAGGTCCTTCAGTTCGTCCACGGTCGACTGGGTGGCCGCGCCCGCCGGGACCATCACCCAGACGACGCGCGGGCCTTCGAGCTTGTCGACGAGTTCGGCGAGCGAGGCGACGTCGGAGACGTCGGGGTTGCGGTCGTAGCCGATGACGGTGTGGCCGGCGCGGCGGATGCGCTCGCGCATGTTGCCGCCCATCTTGCCGAGGCCGATGAGTCCGAGCTGCATGTCAGTTGCTCTCTTTCCGGGGGTCAGCGGAGGTCGGGGTTCAGGAGGTGCGGCCGCGCAGGGCGCGGTAGGTGGCGACGAGCGCCTGCGTGGAGGCGTCCAGGCCGGGGACCTCGGCGCCCTCGGTGAGGGCGGGCTCCACGCGCTTGGCGAGGACCTTGCCGAGTTCGACGCCCCACTGGTCGAAGGAGTCGATGTGCCACACGGCGCCCTGGACGAACACCTTCTGCTCGTAGAGGGCGATGAGCTGGCCGAGGACCGAGGGCGTCAGCTCCTTGGCGAGGATCGTCGTCGTGGGGTGGTTGCCCTTGAACGTCTTGTGCGGGACCAGTTCCTCCGGCACACCCTCGGCGCGCACCTCATCGGGCGTCTTGCCGAACGC